>JAFTVM010000093.1 GCA_017465745.1 Oscillospiraceae bacterium | reverse complement strand
TAGGGGACGGGTCGCCCGTCCCGGCGGTAAAACCTGGCGAATTGACATTTGTATCGGCGAATTCGTAATCGGAAGGTTCACGGGACGGGGAACCCGTCCCCTACATTGGTGTACCATATCGGAACGATAAACTACAATTTGGATCTCTCCCAGACGCAAAAATCCCCGTTCCTTTGCAGGAACGGGGTTAATTGCCTTATTTCATCAGCAGCCAGGCGAAGTAGGCGGCGTAGCCGGCCAGCATAACAGCGCCATGCCAGCGCACCAGCTTGCCGCGAACGGCACACATGACCGCCAGCAGCACAGCGGCAGCCACAGCCACCCAGGTGTCAATGATGAAGCCCTCCACGAAGGGAACGGGCACGATCAGGCCGGACAGGCCCACGACGAACAGAATATTGAAAATATTGGAGCCGACAATGTTGCCGATGGCGATATCGGCGTTGCCCTTCCGGGCGGCTGCCACGGAGGTGAACAGCTCAGGCAGGCTGGTACCCAGAGCCACGATGGTCAGGCCGATAAAGCGCTCGGAGACGCCGAAGATCAGCGCCAGGGCGGTGGCAGCGTCAACGGTGACGTTGGAGCCGAAAACGATCAGCACCAGACCCAGCACGGTGAAGCCCAGGTCAGCCAGCAGGCTGCGGCTCTTCGCCTCCTCCTCCACTTCCTCGTGACCCTTCTTGGCCATCCAGAACAGGTAGCTCAGGTAGACAGCAAACAGGATCAGCAGCACGATGCCGTCCAGCAGGCTGATGGTACCGTCCAGACCAAGCACCAGCAGCACCAGGGTGATGCCGATCATGAAGGGATTCTCGACGCGGATGGTGGACTTGGCCACGGCCAGATTGCACAGCAGGCTGGACAGGCCCAGGATGATCAGGATGTTCAGGATGTTGGAGCCGACGATGTTGCCGATGGTGATCTCGGCATTGCCCTGCAGGGCGGCGGTGATACTGACAGCCGCCTCAGGGGCGCTGGTACCCATGGCCACAATGGTCAGTCCAATGACCAGCTGGGGGATGCCGAAGCGGCGTGCCACGGCGCTGGAGCCGTCGACAAACCAGTCGGCGCCCTTGACCAGCATGACAAAACCGACAGCCAGCAGTACGATTTGAATAATGAGTTCCATAGATGTTCTCCTTTCAGATTTCCGCGGCAAAGAGCGACAAAAAAAGACGACACTTTGCTGCATTACACAACAAAGTCTCGCCACTTCGCTACAAAGCCGGGCCTCCCCTGGAGAACCGTACTGACGGCAATGTAGACATGGTTTCCCATGTCAGCTACTCCCTTTATAGATAATATTATACCGATTATTTCCCCATTTGTCAACCGCAAATTGAGCCGCAAACGAAAAATCCCGCCCTCGAAAGAGGGCGGGATCCTGTAGCAAGATTAGTACTGGGTAGGCTCGATGTGCCAGATCTCCTTGGCGTACTGACGGATGGTACGGTCAGAGGAGAACTTTGCAGCGCTGGCGATGTTCATCAGGCACTTGCGGCCGAATGCCATGCGGTCAGCGTAATCGCGGTTGGCATGGAGCTTCTCGATGACGTAGGAAGCATAGTCCATCTGGACAAAGTACTGGTCCTGGCTCATCAGGTGGTCGAACAGGGCCTTCTGATCAGCGTCGGTGGGAACAGTGCCGTCCACCAGCGTGTTCATGGCCTTGCGGATGCGGTCGTTGACCTCGTAGATGCCGCGGGGATAGTAGAAGGCCTTCAGGGAGTTGATCTGCTCGACGGTGTGGCCGAAGATGTACTCGTTCTCGCGGCCTGCCTCCTCGGCGATCTCCACGTTGGCGCCGTCCAGGGTACCCAGGGTCACAGCGCCGTTGAGCATCAGCTTCATGTTGCCGGTGCCGGAGGCTTCCTTGCCGGCGGGAGAGATCTGCTCGGAGATATCGGCGGCAGGAATGATATGCTCAGCGTAGGAGCAGTTGTAGTTCTGGACAAAGACCACCTTCATCTTGTCGTTAACGGCGGGGTCGTTGTTGATCATCTTGGCGATCCGGTTGATGTAGCGGATGATGGCCTTGGCGCTGACATAGCCGGGAGCGGCCTTGGCGCCGAAGATGAATGCGGTGGGATGGAAGTCGGTCAGGGAGCCGTCCTTGATGCGGAAGTAGATGTCCACGATGGACAGGGCGTTCATCAGCTGACGCTTGTACTCGTGCAGGCGCTTGACCTGAATGTCAAACATGAAGTCGGGATTCAGCTGGACGCCTTCCTTCTCGGCGATGATCTTGCACAGCTGTTCCTTCTTGGTGCGCTTGATGGCGTTGAATTCCCTGATCATCTCGTCGTTGATCATGGGCTTCAGCTCTTCCAGACGCTCCAGGTCATTCAGGAAGTCGCCGCCCAGCTTGGAGCGGATCATGTCGGTCAGCTCAGGGTTGCACAGGCCCAGCCAGCGGCGGGGGGTGATGCCGTTGGTCTTGTTCTGGAAGCGCTCGGGATAGACGGCGTACCACTCCTTGAAGCAGTCGTCCTTCAGGATCTGGGAGTGGATCTCAGCAACGCCGTTGACGTAGCTGCCCACGTAGATGCTGAGGTTTGCCATGTGAACGATGTCGTGGTTGATGATGAACAGCTTGCCGCCGAACTCCTGCCGGCACTTGTGGTCGATCATGCAGATGACCTCAGCCAGCTGGGGCACGACCTTGCGCAGCAGGGCCAGGGGCCACTTTTCCAGAGCCTCGCTCAGGACGGTGTGGTTGGTGTAGGAGAAGGTGCGCTGAGCGATGGAGAAAGCATGCTCGAAGTTCAGACCCTCGGCCATCAGCAGACGGATCAGCTCGGGGATGGACATGGCAGGATGGGTATCGTTCAGCTGGACTGCGAAGACCTCAGCGAACTTGTTCCAGTCGGCGCCAGGATAGTTGTCCTTGAAGTTGCGGATCATGTCCTGCAGGGATGCGGAGGACAGCAGGTACTGCTGCTTGATGCGCAGGGCCTTGCCCTCTTCGGTGGTGTCGTTGGGGTACAGGACGCGGGTGATGTTCTCAGCGGAGTTCTTTGCCTTGACGGCACGCTCATAGTTCTGGGCGTTGAAGGCGTGGAAATCCAGTTCCTCCAGAGCCTCGGCCTGCCACAGGCGCAGGGTGCCGATGTTGCTGGTGCCATAGCCGATGACGGGCATGTCGTAGGGAACAGCCTTGACGGTCTCGTCACCGAACTTGACCTCCACAGCCTGCTTGATGCGGCGGTAGGACCAGGGATCGCCGAACTTGGACCAGTCATCGGGCGCTTCCTTCTGGCTGCCCTCGGCGTCGAAGCTCTGCTTGAACAGACCGAACTTGTAGCGCAGACCGTAGCCGGACAGGGGAATGTCGCAGCTGGCGGCAGAATCCAGGAAGCAGGCAGCCAGACGGCCCAGACCGCCGTTGCCCAGTGCGTCATCTTCAATATCCTCCAGGACGGCCAGGTCCACGCCCACATCGGCGAAAGCCTTCTTCATCTCGTCCAGGATGCCCAGGTTGTACAGGTTGGAATAAACCATACGGCCCATCAGGTACTCGGCGGAAATGTAGAAAGCCTTCCGCTGGGTGGAACGCAGTTTGCGGCTGTGGTTCCAGTTGTCCTTGATGGCGATCATAACGGCCGTACCCAGGGCGTCGTGCAGCTCTTCGGCAGTTGCGCCCTGCAGGGTCGTGTCATGGAAGTACTTCAGCTGAGCTTCAGTTGCCTTAACGATTTCGTGACAATTGTAGTTCATGTTAAATTACGCTCCTTATTCTTAAGCGGAATCCTCCGCAGTTGTGGTGTATTGATTCGTGTCAGATTTTTTTGGTTTTTTCTGTCAGTCGTTTGCCAATTATACCATCTTTTGCCCGCCATGTCCAGTTCGAATCCGTCAAAGTACAGGGGAAATTCATTCTTCCCGGGCATCCGGTGCATGGCGGTGGTTTTTTGTATCAGTATGCGGCAGCTGTCTGCCGGGTTACCCGGCGCAGATCCTTCCTGCCGGTCAGTACGGACACCGGACAATGGAATCGTTTCCGTTTGGAAACGTTTCACTATTCATGCCCCAATATCCAGATTACACAATAAAGAGTAATACTTTTTTGTCGATTTGTCAAGAGAAAGACGCTGTTTTCGGCTCCATCTCTCAATTTTTGGAGATAATACCAATATTTTTCCCTGTACCGCCCTATCGTATACCTATTTTTCCCCGCTGGATTTCCCAAAGAAAAACCCCCGCAGTTTCCTGCGGGGGTATGCTTATGGAATAATGGAATTACTGAACGGGAGTCCAGGCCAGCTCCATGATGGCGTCAACGTCATCCATGTTGGTGATCAGGCCCAGGCGGACATAACGGGAGACAACGTCCTCCAGGGAGACGGCGGTGAAGTCATCAGCCAGGCCGAACTGCAGGGAGGTGTTGATCATGATGTTCATCTCGTAGGAGCCGCCGTTCCAGCCGCGGTCCAGCAGCAGCTGGGTAGCGTCAGCAGCGTTCTCACGCATCCAGGCGTGTGCCTTCTGGACAGCCTGCACGATCTTCTTGGCGTGGACAGGGTTCTCCTGCACGAAGGTACGGTTCATGGCGACGACGCAGCAGTTCTCGTCAGCGAAGTCCTCGTCCAGCAGGGAACGGATGCACTTGAGCTTGCCTTCCTTGACCATGGCGTAGGCGAAGGTATCGGACAGCAGGCAGGCGGAGATCTCACCGCGCTCCATGGCGGCGACACAGGCGTCGGAGGAAACCTGCACCAGCTCCACGTCGGTCTGGGGGTTGATGCCGTCGGCATCCAGCAGCAGGCAGGTGATGTTGTAGTCGGAAGCGCCGATGCCGTTGGGAACGGAGATCTGGGTACCCTTCAGGTCAGCGGTGGTGTTGTACTCGCTGTCGGCCAGGACGTAGATGGACTTGCAGCCGATGTGCGCGCCGCCGACGAAGGTCAGGTCAACGCCGTTGGTGATGGGAACCAGCATGGTGGCGATGTGGCCCACAGCCACGGTAGCCTGCTGGGTGCCCAGCGCCTCGGTGTAGGAGGTGCCCTTGAAGCCCTCGGAGGTCAGGCCGGCCTCGGCGTAGTAGCCCAGGTCGTCAGCCACGGTGGGGCCGGAGGTGCAGCCGTCGGACATGTAGTACTTGACGGGCTGGCCGTAGGCGGGCTCGTTCTTCATGGCCTCCAGCTCTTCAGCGGTGGGGGTCAGGTCGAAGTCGGCCATGTCAATGGCGCGGCCTTCCATCTCGATGGGGGTGAACAGGGCTTCCCACTTGCCGGAGGCGGAAGCCTCGGCAGCGTTCATGTGGACCTCGGAGACGTTGACTTCCACGTCGTCCTTCTGACCCATTTCGATCTGGCCGTCGTTGTTCAGGTCGCCTTCCAGCTGGCCTTCTTCGTCGGGTGCGCAGGCGAACAGGGACATGGTCATCACCAGTGCCAGCAGCAGAGCAAGGATCTTCTTTGCGTTCATTGTAGTTACTCCTCTTTTTGAATTTTTATTTGATATGCACGCGCATATGAAATATGTGGTTATTTACCCTTGTGGCCGCCGAAGTGCAGCTTGTTCAGGATATCGTTTCGGTATGCCACGAAGGCGGCGGAGGAACGGTCCCGGGGGAAAGGCTCTTCGATCCTGATGTCCGCCACGATGCGGCCGGGGTTGGCGTCCATGACCAGGACGCGGGTGCCCATGTAGATGGCCTCGTCCACATCATGGGTGACCATGATGGCCAGCTGCTTGCGCTTACGCCAGATCTTCAGGATCTCGTCCTGCATGTTCATGCGGGTGAAGGCGTCCAGGGCGCCCAGAGGCTCGTCCAGCAGCAGGATATCAGGCTCATTGATCAGGGAACGCACCAGCGCCACACGCTGGGCCATGCCGCCGGAGAGCTGGGCGGGATAATCGTCCCGGAAATCCTCCAGGCCGATGACCTTGATCATCTGCTCCACCCGGTCCTCATTGCCCTTGAGCTTGCCCTGCATCTGCAGGCTGAAGCCGATGTTCTTCTCGACAGTCAGCCAGGGGAACAGGGTGGGCTTCTGGAACACCATGCCCCGTTCCGGGGAGGGACCCTCCACTTCCCTGCCGTCGACGGTGACGGTGCCGGTGGTGGGATGGATCAGACCGGCCACGAGACGCAGGATGGTGGACTTGCCGCAGCCGGAGGGGCCGACGAGGCTGATGAATTCGCCGCTTTCCATGGTGGCGTTGACGGCGGACAGGGCGTGGGTGACCTCGTCATTTTCAACTTTTGCGAAGCTCTTGGAGACGCCCTCCAGCTTCAGCACAACTTTCTTTTCTTCCATTTACTTCTCAGCTCCATTCTGCCAGCGCAGCACGTGCCGCTTGACGGCTTCCAGCGCCTTGGTGACCACGGTAAAGATGATGCAGATGACGAACAGGGCAGCGAACATCTTGTCATAGCTTGCCCAGGACTTAGACCAGTTCATGTACCAACCGAGACCTGCCTTGACGCCCAGCATCTCCGCGATCATGATGGCGGTACAGGAGGAGCTCATGGCCTGGGTGCAGCCGGAGAGGATGGAGGGCATGGCGTGGGGGATGGCCACCTTGAACACCAGCTGGCGGCTGGAAGCGCCCAGGGTGCGGGCTGCCTCAAAGTAATCCTTGTCCACATTGGCGATGCCGGTCATGGATGCCACGGTGACGGCGAACCAGGAGCCCAGGGCGATGATGAACACAGCGCCGCCGAAGAGGGACTGTGCCACCACCATCATAATGGGGATCCAGGTGGAGGTGGGGATGGGGCCCAGGAACTTGATGATGGGATCCACCCAGTAGCGGCAGCGCTTGGAATAGCCGCAGGTGATGCCGGTGACCAGACCCAGGGAAACGCCGATGCTGTAGCCCAGGAACAGCAGCCACAGGGTGTGCAGGGTACACTCGAAGATCATGGCCCGGTCAGCCCAGAAGGCGTTCAGAACGAAATTCAGGCAGGGAACAAAGGGCTGGGTCAGCACGCCGGTCTTGATGGTCAGATAGTCATACACAGCCAGCAGCAGGAACAATGCGGAGAACAGGGGTGCCCGGAAGCGCAGCTTCTCGTAGACGCTCTTGTCGCCCTTGATCCGGCGGTAGGCGGAGAACCAGCCGTACACATTGTAGGCCACCACCAGACCCACCAGCGCCCACAGATAGGTGTTGGGATTCTGGTTCATGCTCTTGTCGGGGATCAGCTTGTACTCCAAAATGGCGATAATACCGCACACCAGGGGCAGTACCATGATCACCAGCTCAAAAAATTTCTGCAGCGGGGTCATTTCCTTGGTTTCCAGCTCTTTCAGCTGCTGCCGGGTCAGTCTTCCGTCGGCAGCCACAGGTGTCTGTTTACTCACGGAACAAATCCACTCCCTTCAGGAATATTGTTGAAAAAAGTATACCATAGCCCAAAAAGAAAGTTAAATAGGAATTATCAATAACTTCACACTTCTTATTTGAAACACCAATAAATCCCCTCCCGGCCGGGAGGGGATGATGGGATCTGCTATTCGGCCATCTCACGGACGGCTGCGACGGCCCTGTCCACTTCCTCTTCGGTGTTGAACCAGGCGAAGCTGAACCGGACGGCCCCCCGGTCGGTGGTGCCCAGGGCCTCGTGCATCCGGGGGGCGCAGTGGGCGCCGGGCCGGGTGGCGATGCCGTAGTATTCCGCCAGCTCGTCGGAAACGGCGCCGGAATCGTAATCGCGGATGTTCAGGGTCACCACGGCGGTGCGTGCCGCGTCAAAATCGCCGTAGACCGTCACACCGTCAATGGCGGTGACGCCCTCGTAAAACCGGCGCATCAGAGCCATCTCATGCGCCTGAATCGCCTCAATTCCCACCTCGTTCAGGTAGTCCACCGCAGCGGACAGGCCCGCGATCCCGTGGGCGTTGAGGGTACCGGCTTCCAGCCGGGTGGGATAAGTCCTGGGCTGTTCCTTGTCATAGGAATGGACGCCGGAGCCGCCCACCTTGAAAGGCTCCACCTCCACACCCTCCCGGATGCACAGGCCGCCGGTGCCCTGGGGGGCCATCAGACCCTTGTGGCCGGTGAAGCAGAGGATGTCGATGCCCATTTTCTCCATGTCGATGGGCATGGCGCCCGCCGTCTGGGAAGCATCCACGATCAGCAGCAGGCCGTGCCTGCGGCTGATCTGCCCTACCCGGGCAATGTCGATCATATTGCCCGTCAGGTTGGAGGCGTGGGTGCAGACGATGGCTTTGGTGTTTTCCCGGATCAGGCCTTCAAAGGCGGCATAGTCCGGCCGTCCCTGTTTGTCCGCCGGGACGAAGCTGAGCTGCACGCCCCGCTCCCGCTCCAGCCGGTACAGGGGCCGCAGGACGGAATTGTGCTCTAAGTCCGTGGAGATCACATGATCCCCTGCTTGAAGCGTGCCGGAAATGGCGATATTCAGTGCCTCCGTGGAATTGGAGGTGAAGATCACATGGTCAGCGCGCTTGCAGCCAAAAAGGGCCGCGATCTTGCACCGGGCGTCATAGACCACTCTCGATGCCGTCAGGGCGCTGCCGTGGGCACCCCGGGCAGCGTTGCCCATGGATGTCATGGCAGCCACCACCGCGTCGATGACGCACTGCGGCTTTCGCAAAGTCGTCGCCGCGTTGTCCAGATAAATCATGTTACTTCCTCACCTTCGCGGCGCTCAATGCAGCACCAATCGCGCCGGCGTAGCGCCCGTCGGGCTGAGTCTCCACCTCCACCCCCAGGCACTTGCTCAGGCAGGCGCGGACATAGCCAAAATCGCACAGGCCGCCGGTGAGGCAGACCTTGCTGCCTGCCAGGTGCAGCCGCCCGGCCTGGGTGGCCACCTTCTTGACGATGGAGTCCACCACGCCGAAGGCGATATTCTCCTTTTTCTCGCCCCGGCCGATGAGGCTGATGACCTCGCTTTCAGCGAAGACGGTGCACATGGAGCTGATGGACACGCCTCCGCCCTGACTTGCCAGCTCGCACAGGTCCCCGGGGGCGACGCCCAGGGTGTTGGCCATGACCTCCAGGAACCGGCCGGTGCCGGCGGAGCATTTATCGTTCATGACGAAGTCCTTGACCATGCCGTCCTCCACGCAGATCAGCTTGGTATCCTGGCCGCCGATGTCGATGACCGTCAGATCCTCGCTGCTGAAGATATGGCAGGCGCCCCGGCCGTGGCAGGTGATCTCGGTGACGCACTTGTCGGCATAGGGCACGGAGATCCGGCCGTATCCTGTTGCCACCACAGCCGCATTGTCCCAGTCCACGCCCAGCTCAGTGAGCTTCTGACGGATCGCACCGGCGGTATCGATGCTGCTCCAGCCCGTGGGCTGCAGCAGCCGGTGGAGGATATTCTGATTTTCGTCCATGACAATGGTCTTGGCGCAGGTGGAACCGATGTCAATGCCAATGTTGTATCTCATGTTGATTCCTCAGATCTTGATGACGTACATGCCGTCCCAGCCCAGGCCCGCTTCGGCAAAAGCCTGCTCCAGCGCTTCCCGGTCTTCGGGGGCGGCCTTCCAGCTCAGGCCGCAGCCCGCGGTGATCTCCCGGGGCACGGGAATGATCCGGCCGGGGAGGCCCTTTTCCTGGCAGAATTTCTCCGCCGCCATAGCCTGGGTGGTGGTGTGGAAGGTCACCACCAGGGTATCCTTCTTTTCTCTCATCAGGGCTTGACGATCAGGTCGGCACCGGTCATCTTCTCGACGATGGTGTACATGTTGGTGACCTGGCCCACAGCCAGCTTTTCGGTCAGGCCGTAGAAATTCAGGCAGGTGCCGCAGGTCAGGATCTCCACACCCTGGGCCTCCATGGCCTTCAGGTCTTCCAGGGAAACGGAGCCTTCCACGGGAATGGTGGCGCCGCCGTTGTAGAACAGGATGGTGTCGGGCAGGGTGTCCTGCTGGCCCAGAGCGTAGATGAAGCCCTTCATCAGCGCGGTGCCCAGTTCATCGCCACCGTGGCCCATGGCCTTGGAGGAGATGACGACGACGGTGTTCTTCTTGTGGGGGCTGGGCAGCTCGCAGGTGACATTCTCGGTGTCCACGGGCTTGGCCAGTGCGGCGTCACCGACGGTGATGGTGACCTTATATTCCTTCTCGCCCAGCTGTGCGGTCTCCACGGCGCAGCCCTGCTTGTCGGCCATGCGGATCAGGTTCTGGACGGCAGTCTCATTGTCCACCAGGGTTTCGATGACATCGGGACCGGTCAGGGCCTTCAGCGCCTTCAGGGTCTTCACAACGGGAATGGGACAGGCATCGCCGATAGCATTAACAGTAATCATGGTTATTTCTCCTTATATATAATAATGTAGAATGACATTTACCGAATTAACCCAGCAGTTCGATAAACGCGCCCAGGCGGGTGTCGATCTGGCCCTGGTCGGTGGTGGAGTAGTCCGTGGTGATGGAGAGGAACGGAATGCCCTTCTCCTTGGTGACGTAGTCCTTGACGGAGGCAGACTCGATGGCGAAGGTATGGCAGGCCATGAGGACGACTTCGATGACGCCGTCGACCTTGTAGTCGTCGATCTGCTCACCCAGGGCCACCAGACGGTCGGGATTGGGGCTCATGACGGAGCAGTTGACCCGCAGGTACTTCTCTGCCAGAGCGGTGATGGGATCCTTTGTCTCGTCCACGGGATCCTTCTTCTCACGGGGGCCGCAGCAGTTCTCGAAGCCCACCACATCCGCGCCCAGCTCCTCGATGCGCTTGATGACCTTGTCGATGACGCCGTGGGTGGGGCAGCCGGAGATGAGGATTCTGGGCCGGGAGGGCTTGCCCTCGCACTCAGCATGGTACTTCTCAATCAGCTCCGCGGTACGCTTTTCCAGGAAGGCGATCTTCTTCTCGATGTCGAAGGCGTATTCGTTGGAGGTGATGATGGTGTTCAGCTCGTAGCCGGAAATGGGGCTGGGCTTCAGGGTGCCCACCTCGTAGTAGTTGAGGATGGCCTTGCGCTCCCGGTTGCGCAGCCGGATGGCCTCGCGCAGCTTCTCATCGGTGATGGTGATGCCGTAGAAATTCTCCAGATCCTTCCGGAGGGCTTCCATCTCCAGCTTCCAGAACTGGAGGGCGCCGGCGCCGGTACGTCCGGGGGGCAGCTGCATCACATGGGTGTGCTTCATCTTGCCCAGGTACTCATACATTTTCTTCTTGCCGTCACAGGTGGTCTCTGCCAGCACCATGTCGGAGAAGTAGTAGAACGGGCACCGGTCGGACACGGCGCCGCCGAAGCTGGCCTTGATCAGGGGACACAGGTTCTTGGGCAGCACCTTCTCAGCGGGGGGAATATTCTCCTCACCGATGGCGCACAGGGAAACGGGAGTGGCGTCAGCGGCGTCCACCATTTCCTGAGGGGTGTAGGTGCAGTAAGTACCCACCACCCGGCGGCCGGAATCCTTCAGGGCCTTCAGGGCCATAAAGGCCTTTTTACGGGCCTCGGGATAGGTCACAAAGTCCTTGGGCAGGCTGATTTCAGACATAGGAACACTTCCTTTCGTGATTCTTTTTCTAGTATATCATGCCGAAATTCAAAAGTTAAATTGGGATAATGTATAAGTCCGCATTGTTTATTATCCGATCCAATAAACCGCCGTGGCCGCCCGATCCCGCCTGCGCTTTCTTCCATTTCGGTTATCGCCGTTAACAATAATCGTTGACAAATCAACGACGCTGTGCTATGATGTCCCGGTTACCATCACTTACTTTTGGAGGCTGCTTTATGCGCAAATCTGTCACCCCGATCCGCTGCCTGTTCGCGGTGTTTCTGTGCCTGATGGTGGTGCTTTCCATCCTGGACACCCACGAAACCCGGCACGAAACCAATTTCGATCAGGACGCGATCCTGGATCACATCGAAAACCTGACCGCCCACGGCCCCCGCTCCATCGCGGACACCGACGCCAACCGGCAGGCCATCGCCTACATCACCAAAACCCTTGAAAGCTGGGGCATCGTCAATTCCGACACCACCGACGCCCCCGCCTATCAGATTCAGTCCTTCGTGGCCACCGATGACGATTACCAGAACTGGTATCTGGAAAATGTCATCGTCCACATCCCCGCCAATGCCGATATCCCCACCGGCCAGGCCCAGATGTACATGGGCCACTTCGACTCCGTCCCCATGGGACCCGGTGCCTCCGACGACGGCGTGGCCGTTTCCGTGATGCTGGAAGCCATCCGCTACTATCTGGGCGAAATGGAACAGGGCTTCACCATGGAAAACGACCTGGTCTTCTGCTTCGTCAACGGTGAGGAGTACGCCCTCTACGGCTCCGACGCCTTTATGCGGGAGTTTGAGGGCTTCGCCAATGTGGTCCACCGCATCCGCTTCGGCACCAATCTGGAATCCCGGGGCACCAGCGGCACCCTGATCATGTTCGAAACAGCCGAGAACAATCTGAACACCGTCCGGCTCTTCCGTGACGTCAACGACAATGTCTTCACCTGCTCCATCGCCACCATGATCTACGGTATGATGCCCAACGGCACCGACTTTTCTTCCTTCAAGCACGCCTACCAGGGCGTCAACATGGCCAATATCACCGGCGGTGAGAATTACCACACCCAGAACGACAGCCTGGAGAACGTTGGTATGACCTACCTGTCCCAGCAGGCCATGATCGTGGACAGCCTCATCGAAAGGCTTGCCAATTATGATCTGGATCTGCTCCATGAGGCGGACGAATCCGCCATTTTCTTCTCCTGGCTCAATGCGCCCATTGTGGTCTATGACCAGACCGCCGCCATGGTGCTGGCGCTGATCCTGCTGCTGATGATGGCCGCCCACACTGTGCTGAACCTGAAAAAGCACATTCTTCTGCGTACCGTCCGGTCCATGGCCGCCATCGTGCTCTCCCTGGCGCTGACCGCCGGGGTCACCTGCGTCTGCTATTACCTGTTCCAGTATATTGCCGTGCTGGCGGGCGTCATCGATATCCACCTGGTGGGCACCGTCACCTATTCCAATACCGCCATCGTGGTGGGCATCGGTCTGGTGGCTCTGTCCATGACTGCCCTGACGGCCTGGTTCGCCATCCGCCGGATGGGCGTCTCCGGCCGGGATCTGATCCGGGCTTTCGCGTATCTGCATGCCCTGCTGGGCGCAGCCCTGACCCTGGTGCTGCCCGATGCCAGCTACCTCTTCGTCTTCAGCGGCCTGATGCTGATGACCACGGAGCTGCTGATCACCTGGAAGAGCCGGGTAAAAGAGTACCGCCCCGAGCTGCTGGCCACCGCCCTGTATATGCCCATCATCATGCCCGTGCTGGTGCTGGCCACCTCCGCCCTGGGGCTGACCATGGCCTGGGTCTTCGGTCTGATCTTTGCCCTGGGTATCTTCCCCGCAGGCGTATTTCTGGCGGATATCAAGACCAAAAAGTTCTCCGCCCCCGCTGTGCACCTGTCCATTCTGGCAGCAGCCCTGGTGATCTTCCTGGGCGTCAGCCTCTGCAGGCCCAATGCCAGCATCAACCTCCAGGGCAAGCAGAGCCTGTCCAAGCTCCCCTGGGATGATGCTCTGGTGTACGTAGCCGACAGCAGCGGCGACAGTGAATACCGCATCTATGACCTGAATGCCGTTTCCTATCTGGAGCGCTTCGCCCCCGCCATGACCTACACCGGCGAATACTACGCCGCCCCCGGCGAAGCAGCAGTCTCCGACGCCATTCATTCCACCGCTGCGGACAATGTGCTGACGGTGAAGAAAACCCACCCCCATTCCCTGGTGTATTTGACCTTTACCGACATCCGGGCGGAATCCTTCACCATCGATGACGGCGTCACGTCCAATACCTATCCCCTGTCCGGCTGCGAAAGCTATGGCATGACCATCCATTCCGACTGCACCGTCACCGTCCATGGCGGCAGCGCAGAGGTCGCATACCGGGAGGTGATACGGGATCACGCCGATCTGGTCCCCGCCGGCGCTCCGGAAAATCTCCACTTCAACCTGTGGCTGACGGACAGCTACAGCCTGACGGAATGATTTATTATTTTCAATCAGACAGGCTCACTTATTATACATCCGTATAGACTTATTATTGATTTTTGGATTCGCCCGTGATATAATTCATACCATGAAACGCAGCCGGACGGCATTCCGAATCCGCTTTCTTTTCCTGGCGGGGTTAAGGGCGCGGATCGTCCGCTGTGGTTAATGGACACATGCGTAATTCTTCTTTCTAACAGCAGACCCGGCACAGTATGTGCCGGGTTTGTTGCGTTTCGGGCATAAAAAACCGCCCCACCGGGCGGAACACCTCAAACAAAAGAAGTAACCCTTGATTCATCAGCTAACCACTCTGACGATCAAGGGTTACTTCTTAAAATTCTTGGTATCTAACATCATTGGTTACCTCACTTTCTATAGAATCAGACCGGGGATTTGTATGACTTCCGATTAATCGTCATTTTGGTTAGATTCAAAATTTATATGAACGGAAGGTTTGCCCTGGTCTGTTATTTTGGGGATTTACCTGTACATTGGTATCACCTCTTTGTGCCTATATAATAACCTCTGCACGCAGAAAAATCAAGTTGGGATATTGTACAAAATGAATAAGTTTCTTTTATTTATTATAATAAAACTATGCAGCTTCGCTAATTTTCGATTGACATTCCAATTCAGCCGTGATATGATGAACACGATGGGGCGGTCTGATGACCGCCCCATTTTTGCATGTTCAGATCAATCCGATCAACAGCTCCAGCTCCGCCCAGTCGTCGCCCTCGAATTCGAAATGACGGGTACCCGCGGGCGCTGTACCGGGCCGCAGGGCGGGATCCGCCGCCGTCTGATCCCCGGGCGTCAGGGCGGTGTGCATGTACAGCGTGGCCAGCCCCGCGTTTTTCGCCCCGGCAATGTCCGTGTGCCGGTCGTTGCCGATCATCAGGCAGCCGGCCGGATCCAGCCCCTCCCCTTCCAGCAGCGCCCGGAAGAACCGGACGTCGGGTTTGCGGCAGCGGAAATTGGAGGAAATATAGATCCCGTCCAGCTGCTCCCCCAGCCCCAGATGCCGCAGCTCATAGGCGGTGAAAATATTCTGGGCGTTGCTCAGCAGCCACAGCCGGTAACCCTTTTTCCGCAGGTTCGTCAGGGCTTCCAGTGTGCCGGGGTACAGGCGCAGGTACTCGATGGAACAGATGCGGAACAGCTGCGCCGCATTGACGCCCAGAATATCCGCGTTCTCCACGCCCTTGCAGCGGAAGAGATCCGCCATGACCTCCTCGAAGGGGATGTCCGGGAAGCACTCATAGCTCTGCCCCGCCTTTGCCTCCCTGGCCCGCAGATTGGCCTGAAACGCGGCGCGCAGCTCCTCCCGGGTATAATGGGCACCGTAGAAGTCGAAATAAAGCGCCGTCTTTTCCCAGACGGTGTCGTCCTCCTCCGTGTGGATATCCACCAGGGTGCCGTAAAGGTCGAAGATCAGATCAGTGTAGGTCATGGCTGTGTCTCCTTTTCTTGATGGGGCTATTATAGCAGAAATCCGTACAGTTGCCAACTAATCGCCGGCGTGGTATAATCGAAAAAAACACAAGGAGAATCAAAATGGTAAGAGAACTCGTCCATGATCCCATCCTGCTGGCCCGGAAGTCCGTGCCCGCCACGGCAGAAGACCTCGATACCGCCCGGGACCTGCTGGACACCCTGACGGCCCATAAGGAAGGCTGCGTGGGCATGGCTGCCAATATGATCGGCGTATGCAAAAACATCATCGTCTTCGACAACGAAGGCAGCTACATGACCATGTTCAATCCCGAGATCATCAAAGCCGAGGGCGAATATGAAACGGAAGAGGGCTGTCTTTCCCTGCTGGGCGGCCCCCGGAAGACCAGACGCTTCCGCAAGATCAAGGTGCGCTATCAAAATGAAGCCATGCAGACCCGCCTGAAGACCTTCTCCGGCTGGACCGCCCAGATCATCCAGCACGAGATCGACCATTGCCGCGGTATCCTGATCTGAGCAGCAAAAAGCGCCCCCATCGGGACGCAGCGGCATAAAATAGAAGTAACCCTTGACCGATCAGTTCATCACGCTGCCGATCAAGGGTTACTTCATTGAATTCTTGGTATCTAACATCATTGGTTAACCTCGCTTTCTGCGGAATCTCCCGTCCTTTTCTGTGTTGCAAGGTCTTTTTACTCCACATACTTCCGTCGGAAAAGAGATCGGGATTCTGGGGTATCCACCTGTGCACCGGTGTCACCTCTTTGTATTTATATAATAGCGCGCCGATTTTGATTTTGCAAGGCGGAATATCATCCAAATTAGTTCCATCTTTTTCGTATAATGCGCAGAATTCCAAAGTTTCGCTGTGTTTTTATTGACACACGGCAATGTATTGTGATATGGTATAAATGTTGGGGGCAGCCTTATGGCTGCCCCATTTTCTCATTCTGTCCACAGGAAATTCATAAAGCTGGGCACTAGCTTTTCCCAGTCGGCCTCGCAGTGGCGGCCGCCCACCTGGCACTCCATCTTCACAGCGCAGCCCATGGATCTCAGATAGTCCGCCGCCCGCCTGTTCCAGCCCCAGGTCTTGCTGGAGCGATCCTCCCGGTGGGGATTTTTGATACCGAAGGCCTCGTTGGTGCCCCAGGACAGGTAGACCCGGGTATCGGGGCTGATATCGGAAGAACGCATATCCTTTATCAGAGGCCGCATGCAGATACCGATGGACGAAGACACGCAGCCGGCCTTGGAAAACCAGCGGTTATAGTGCACCGCCGCGTACAGGCTCATGAGGCCGCCCATGCTGGAGCCGGCAATGGCGGTACACTCCCGGAAGGGGATGGTGCGGTAATCCCGGTCGATGACGGGCTTGATCTCCTCCACGATCCAGTCCATGGTGGCCTTGCCGGTGGGCTCGAAGATCTCAAACCGGCTGCCCTTGTTGGCGGGGTACGGCAGATACTCGCTGAGCCGTTCTTCACCCACGTGGCTGCACTCGATGCCCACCACGATCATCTTCTTGCCCCAGCCGTCCAGGAATTCCTTCAGGCCCCAGCTCTTGCCGTAGGTGGCGTCCTCATTGAAGAAGAGGTTGTGGCCGTCAAAAAAATAGGTGACGGGATACCGCTCGTCGGTATCGTTGTAGTCATCGGGCAGGTAGATATGAAGCGGGCGGTTTTCGCCCTTGGGGGTGTAAAGAAAATCACGCTTGACGATCATGGTTTGCACTCCTGTTCTCGGCATCTGCCAGTTTATTCCTTTTTATTATATCAGATACGTCAATAGCAAAAGGGAGGGCATCCGCCCTCCCTGATTTTTTTACTTTTTCCGGTACAGGATCCGGATGGAATTGAGCACGCACAGCATGGCCACGCCGGAGTCGGCGAACACCGCCATCCACATGGAGGCGTGTCCCAGCAGACCCAACACCATGGCCAGGCCCTTGACGATGAGGGCGAAGACCACGTTCTGCCAGGCGATCCGGGCAGTCGCGGCGGCAATGTCCAGGGCTTCCGGGATCGCTTCTGGATTGGAGGTCATGAATACCACATCGGCGGCCTCGATGGCGGCGTCGGCGCCGCTGCCCATGGCCGCGCCCACGTCCGCGCCCGCCAGCACAGGGGCATCGTTGATGCCGTCGCCGACGAACATGGCAGCGCCGCTCTCACTGCGGATCTGCTGCAGCCGTTCCAGCTTCTGCTGGGGCAGCAGCTTGGCATGGACCTGATGGATCCCTACCTGCTCCGCCACAGCCCGGGCGGAATCCTCGCTGTCACCGGTGAGCATGACGGTGGTCAGTCCCTTGTTCTTCAGCCGCTTCACCGCGTCCTTCGCACCGTCCTTAATGGTATCCGCGATCACCAGATGACCGGCATAAGTACCATTGACGGCAACCAGCACTCTCGTTCCCAGGTCCTGGTTTTCGGCGGGATAGGCGACCCCGAACTGCTCCAGCAGGGCCTCGTTGCCGCAGAGGATGGTCTTGCCCGCCAGCACCGCCCGGATCCCCCGGCCGGAGATCTCCTCCAGGGCTTCGGGGGCATGGAGCTTCATGCGCTTCTCCCTGGCCGCCGCCACAATACTCATGGCGATGGGATGGGTGGACTGCTGCTCGCAGCTGGCACAAAGGGGCAGGATGGCTTCGTCACCCACGATTTTCTGCACCCGGAAGTCGCCCTTGGTCAACGTACCGGTCTTATCCATAATGACGGCTTTCACATTGCCCATGGCCTCAATAGAAAGGCCGCCCTTGAAGAGGATGCCCCGCTTGCTGCCCGCGCCGATGCCGGAGAAGAACGCCAGGGGCACACTGAGCACCAGGGCGCAGGGGCAGCTCATGACCAGGAACGACAGGGCGGTGTAGACCCAATAATTCCAGTCCCCGGTGACG
This sequence comes from Oscillospiraceae bacterium, assembly GCA_017465745.1. Lineage (GTDB taxonomy): Bacteria > Bacillota > Clostridia > Oscillospirales > Oscillospiraceae > Faecousia. The sequence goes on along the minus strand of JAFTVM010000093.1, from coordinate 2,551 downwards.
GTGGAGGGTACTACGGCCACAAATGCCGCCAGCCCCACCACAATGGGGGTATAAACTCTTGCAAATCTTGTAATGAAGCGGTCGATCTTAGGCTTGCTGGCGGCGGCATTTTCCACACTGTCCAGGATCCGGGTGACCATGGACTCAGCCAGGGGCTTGCGGACCTCCATGATGAGCTGTCCGGCGCCGTTGACGCAGCCGGAGGTCAGATCATCCCCGGGCGCCACATGGACGGGCACCGGCTCGCCGGTGATGGGGGCGGTATCGATGCGGCTCTCGCCGGAGATCACCACGCCGTCCAGGGGGATCCGGTCACCGGGCCGCACCACCAGCCGGTCACCGGGCCTGGCGTCCCCGGCGGGAACGACCCGGACTTCCATGCCCCTGACCAGATGGACAACCTCGGGCCGCAGATCCACAGCCTCCATGATCTGGCTGCGGGAGCGTTCCACGGCTTTTTCCTCGAAATACTCGCCCACCCGGTAAAAGAGCATGACACCCACGGCTTCCGGGAATTCATTGATGCAGAACGCGCCCAGGGTGGCGATGGACATGAGGAAATTCTCGTCCAGCATGTGGCCCCTGGTGAGATTCTTTACCGCCGTAGTCAGAACTTCCCGTCCCAGTACCAGATAAGCCGCCACAAAAGCGATCTTGCCCACGATATCGAAGCCCAGGGCGCTGAGAATCAACCCCAGGACGAACAGGCCGCCTCCGATGAGAATGGAACCCAGATCGTCCCCGCCCCCGTGGTGGTGTTCCGCATGATGATGCTCATGGCCGCAGCCCTCGTGGTGGTGATGCTCATGGCCGCAGCCGCATGCCTCGTGATCGTGATGATGATGACCGCAGCCACATTCTCCGTGTTCATGGTGGTGATGCTGTTCCTTTTCAGCGTGCCTGAACGCCACGTCCGGCTCCACCGTCCGTGCAATTTCCGTCAGCTTGCCCAGCAGGCCATCGGGATCCGCCGCCGTCAGCCGCAGCTGCCTGGTGGGGAACACGATGACAGCCTGCTCCACTTCCGGCAGCGCATTGAGCTTGGCTTCGATTTTCGCAGCGCAGTTGGCGCAGCATAAGTTTTCTATCAGATAGACCTTCTGTGCCATGGAATGTCCTCCTTAGATATTTTAATATATGAGCATACGCTCATTTGTTAATATCAGTATATCCCCATTCCCCTGTCTTGTCAAGAGGGAAATGGGGATATTTTCAATTATCCCAATGGCACGATATCCCCGGGGACGGAGAGCTGGAAAAACTTGCCGTCGATCATGGCGTAGGCCTCGCCGAAGAGGGTGGTCTCGCCGCCAGCCTCCAGCAGATAGCTGCCGTCCACCAGGCTCAGGAAGCTGTGTCCCACACTGTCCAGATAGGTGATGTCCTCAAACAGCCGCTTGCCGTCCAGCAGATTGTCCTTGACCTGCTGGTAATGGGGCAGGATGTTGATCTCCGACAGACCCAGGCCGGGATACCACCGGCGGAACTCCGGGCTGGACTCCCCCGGCGCCTCCGGCTGTGCGTATACCCGCCGGGCGCAGTTCATGGAGCCTGCACTGATGCCCAGAACGGTACCCTGGTAATTTTTCAGCAATCTGGAGAGGCTGATCTTCTGAAAATACAGGTTCTGGGTGGGTACATGGCCGCCGGACAGGACGATCAGGTCACTCTGCCAGATCAGCAGCTGGGCGTCCCGGTCAAACCGACTGTCCAGCACCGCACTGCGGCTGATATCGATACCGGCCTCAATGATGGCAGCGCCGATGTCCCGGGCGAAGGCGTCTGTTTCGGCGTGGTTATCGGGATCCGCGCAGATGAACAGTGCCCGGGGCCTGGGCGGCAGCGCCGCTTTCAGATTGTCGATAAAGCCGTTCTCCGGGCTCAGGATCGCCCGCTCCGCCCCGATGATACAGGGGCTGCTGGTCATAAATACAGTCATGGCACGTGCTCCTTTTCTTACTGCGCTACATTATAGCACGAAAGCAGGAAAAGGCCAAGCGAAATTGTAGTTTGTCGCTCTGTTCCCCACCGCACCTGTCATCCTTCGACTCGCTTTGCTCGCTCAGGATGACAACTGCTTTTGTTGTCTTTATATTGTGCGTGCTGATTAAAGCCGATAACCACAACTGCAATTTACAGCTCTGTATCCATCTGTGACACAAGCAACAGCCTTTCCCTCGTCATGGGGTGAGTGAATTCCAGGATCCGGGCGCAGAGCATCTGGCTTTCCAGACCGAACCTGCTTTCCTCGCTGCCATACTGGGGGTCGCCGATGATAGGAAAGCCCATATACGAACAGTGGACCCGGAGCTGGTGGGTCCGCCCCGTTACGGGCCGCAGGGCGAGTTTACATAACTCAGTTCCTCGCTCCAGCACCCAGTATTCTGTCACCGCTTCTTTTCCGTCCGGGTGAATATGGCGCAGCAGGCTGGGCTTTTCCCGTCGGGCGATGGGGGCGCTGATCATGCCGCAGTCTGCTTCCGGGCCGCCCAGGGTCAGCGCATGGTAGGTCTTAACCACGGGCGTTTGCTGCAGCAAAGTGTGCATATAG
>JAFTVM010000045.1 GCA_017465745.1 Oscillospiraceae bacterium | reverse complement strand
TATGGTACACCAATGTAGGGGACGGGTTCCCCGTCCCGTGAACCTTCCGATTACGAATTCGCCGATACAAATGTCAATTCGCCAGGTTTTACCGCCGGGACGGGCGACCCGTCCCCTACAATTGAAAACGTTAAGTGTACGCCAAACTATAATTTGACAAAGCGACGGATTGCCACTATGATAAAAACAGAAGGGGGGATATACGATGGAAATGATGCTTCAACTGTTCCTGCTGGCCCTGGGCTTTGTGATGCTGGTCAAGGGCGCAGACTGGTTTGTGGACGGCTCCAGCGCCATTGCACGGCGCTTCGGCATCCCGCAGCTGGTCGTCGGCCTGACCATCGTGGCCATGGGCACCAGTGCCCCGGAGGCGGCTGTGAGCCTGGCCGCTGCTGTCAAGGGCAATGCTGACATCACCATCGGCAACATCGTCGGCTCCAATATTCTGAATATCCTCATCATCCTGGGCGTGTCCAGCCTGCTGACGGATCTGCAGGTGGCCAAATCCACCATCCGGGCAGAGATCCCCTTCATGCTGGGGATCACCGCCGTGTTGATGCTCCTGGGCAACGACGGCGTCGTGGGACGGGGCAATGGCCTTGTGCTGCTGCTGCTGTTCGCGCTGTATCTTGCCTACCTGTTTCGGATGGCGCAAAAGGGCAGGGAAGAGATTCCGGAAGCCACCGTGGAGCAGCCGCTGGGACGCTGTGCGGCCATGACCGTCATCGGCCTGGTGCTGATCGTCTGGGGCAGCAACGTCACGGTGGATGCCGCCACGGCCCTGGCACGGCTGTTCGGTATGTCGGAAAGGTTTATCGGCCTGACCATCGTGGCTTTGGGCACCAGCCTGCCGGAGCTTTTTACCTCCGTCAATGCCGCCATGAAGGACAATGCCGACATCGCCATCGGCAATATCGTCGGCTCCAATATCTTTAATATCCTATTTGTTGTGGGCCTGTCCGGCGTGATCCTGCCGGTGCATTTTGCGGACCTGTTCATTGTCGATACCCTCATCGCCATGGCCGCTGCGGCGCTGCTGGGCGGCTGCTGCCTGAAAAAGGAGAAGCTGGTCAGCTGGCACGGCGTAGTGATGCTGGTGATCTACGGCGCGTACCTGGGCTGGCTGTTAATGAAATGAAAAAAATCCCGTTCCCAAACATAAGGGAACGGGGATTTCTATATAAGCAGGGAAGGCAAGAGCCTCCCCTACAATAATATAATCAAGACAAAACAAAACCCCGGAACCGAAGTTCCGGGGTTCATTTGCTTGTTTGGTAAGACGGTAAGAATTACTTGCCGGCGCCTGCGATCTGAGCAGCGACCTCAGCAGCGAAGTTCTCTTCCTTCTTCTCAATGCCCTCGCCCTTGGTGTAGTGGATGGCGTTGACGAAGGTGATCTTGCCGCCCAGCTTCTTGCCTGCATCGGCAATGTAGCCGGCGACATCGCCCTTGAACAGGTCAGCGCGGACGAACTCCTGCTGCAGCAGGCAGATCTCCTTGTAGAAAGCAGCCAGCTTACCGGCAGCGATCTTCTCCTTGACCTGAGCGGGCTTGTTAGCCATCTTGGGATCGTTGTCCATCAGAGTCATCTGGACAGCCATCTCGCGGTCGACGTCAGCCTGGGGGACCTGAGTCTTGTCCCAGTACTGGGCCTTCATAGCAGCGATCTGCATAGCCACGTTCTTGCCGACCTCGGTAGCATCGATGCCACCCTCGACAGCCAGGTTGACCAGAACACCGTGGGAGCCGCCTGCGTGAACGTAAGCGACGGAGGTGTTGTCAGCGAAGCGGTCGAAACGGCGGATGACCATGTTCTCGCCGATGGACATGACCAGCTCCTGCATCTTCTCGGTGACGGTCAGCTCAGTGCCGGGGTAGGTGCAGGCCTTCAGAGCTTCGACATCTGCGGGAGCGTCCTTGGCGATGATCTCACACAGGCTCTTGACGAGACCCATGAAAGCATCAGTCTTGGAAGCGAAGTCAGTCTCAGCGTTGACCTCGATGACAACGCCGACACCGTCGATAACGGTAGCGTAAGCAACGCCCTCAGCGGCGATGCGGTCAGCCTTCTTGGCAGCCTTGGCCAGGCCCTTCTCACGCAGCCAGTCAACAGCCTTGTCCATGTCGCCGTCGGTAGCCTGGAGAGCCTTCTTGCAGTCCATCATGCCGACGTTGGTCATCTCGCGGAGCTTCTTAACGTCCTGTGCGGTAAATGCCATTTTACGTATCCTCCTAAAATCAATCTTTGGTGGATGCCCTCCCGGTGGGGGAGGGCAATTATAGATGTGTCTTACTCAGCAGCTTCGGTAGCCTCGGCATCCTCACCCTGGCGGCCCTCGATGGCAGCGTTGGCCATGGTGGCGGCGATCAGGCGGATGGCGCGGATAGCGTCGTCGTTGCCGGGGATGACGTAATCGATCTCGTCGGGATCGCAGTTGGTGTCAACGATAGCGACAACAGGAATGTTCAGCTTCTTGGCCTCAGCGATGGCGTTGCGCTCCTTGCGGGGGTCAACGATGAACATAGCGGCGGGCAGCTTCTTCATTTCCTTGACGCCGCCCAGGTACTTCTCCAGCTTCTCAATCTCGCCCTGGTGCTTGATGACTTCCTTCTTGGGCAGCATAGCGAAGGTGCCGTCCTCTTCCATCTTCTTCAGCTGAGCCAGACGGTCGATACGGGTACGCATGGTGCGGAAGTTGGTCAGCATGCCGCCCAGCCAGCGGGCGTTGACATAGTAACCGCCGCAGCGGGCAGCCTCTTCACGGATAGCGTCCTGAGCCTGCTTCTTGGTGCCGACGAACAGGATGTTGCCGCCGTTGGCAGCAGTGTCACGGACGAAGTTGTAAGCCTCTTCCAGCTTCTTAACGGTCTTCTGCAGGTCGATGATGTAGATACCGTTACGCTCGGTGTAGATGTAGGGAGCCATCTTGGGGTTCCAACGACGGGTCTGGTGACCGAAGTGAACACCGGCTTCCAGCAGTTGCTTCATAGATACGACAGCCATTTTAATAATCTCCTTTTGTTTGTCCTCCACCCCGATCATCCCGGAAGCCCGTCCGAACAGCGGACACAGGGGCAGCCGGTCCCCGGGTGTGTGGTGTAGTAATGTCATGGGATCAAAGCCCACGCCGAACTATTATATTAGATTGTTCTGTATTTTGCAAGTATTTTTTCTAAAAAATTTTGGAAAATTTCAAAGTTTCAGGCCCTGTTTTGGCCGGGGGACACGGCACGCGTCAGGGTCTGCCTCCACCAGCACGATATCCGGCCCGATGCGGCGGATACAGTGCCAGGGGATCCGCAGATCATCCTTCCGTCCCAGCAGCCCCAGACCCTTCCCGGCCCCCGGCACCAGAATGGCGTGGATGGTGCCTTCGGGGATCTCCACCTCCACGTCCTCGATAAATCCCAGCCGCCGCCCGTCGCTGACGCAGATCACTTCCTTGCACTGCAGCTGGGTCAGTCGCATGCCCATAGCCATACCCCCTTGTCGTTTACGCAAGCCTATGGGGAAATGGGCGTCGGTAGAACTTCAAATTGCAGTTTGTCGTACACTTAACGTTTTCAATTGTAGGGGACGGGGAACCCGTCCCCTACATTGGTGTACCATATCGGAACGACAAACTACAATTTACGATACCGAGACGGACTTGCGCATGGAGCTGATGGCGCTCTTTTCCAGGCGGGACACCTGGGCCTGGGAGATGCCCAGGCGGCCTGCCACCTCCATCTGGGTCTTGCCGTCATAAAACCGCAGCGACAGGATCTGCTTCTCCCGGGGCGTCAGCGCCCGGAACGCAGTCTGCAGGGCGATGTGCTCCATCCAGTGCTCGTCGGTGTTCCTGGTGTCGCGCACCTGATCCATGACCGTCAGGGGGTCGCCGCCGTCGGAATAGACGGGGTCGTACAGGCTCACCGGAGCGCAGACGGCGTCCATGGCCTGGCTGACCTCCTCCCGGGGGATGTCCAGCTCCTTGGCGATCTCGTCCAGGGTGGGTTCCCGGCCCAGCTTCAGGGTCTGCGCCTCCTTGCACTGGAGCACCCGGTAGGCCACATCCCGGATGGAGCGGCTGACCCGGATGGCGCTGTTGTCGCGCAGATAGCGGCGGACTTCGCCGGCGATCATGGGCACGCCATAGGTGGAAAACCGCACCTGCTTGTCCGGATCGAAATTGGAGATGGCCTTGATGAGCCCGATGCAGCCCACCTGGAACAGGTCGTCGGGGGATTCTCCCCGCTTATCGAAGCGCTGGATGACAGAAAGCACCAGGCGCAGATTGCCCTCGATAAGTTGCTCCCGGGCATTTTTGTCCCCGGCTTTGGCCAGCCGCAGGAGCCGGTCCATCTCCGCCTGGGGCAGTACTTTCAGTCTGGATGTGTTCACGCCGCAGATCTCTACTTTGCCCTGCATGGTGTACCTCCTACATATTTCTTCCCAGAAAGTATTTCCCGCCGCGGAAAAATCATACTGCCGAAAACTTTGGCGGTTTTTCACAAAGTTTTGACCGGTGCGGGGGTGCGGCGCTGGATTCGGCGGAATTGTTTCGGCGGGTTCCAAACTTATTCGATGAAATTTTACCGGAATGGTCCGTTTTTCGGCGGTAACGTAATTCGAAGGGTTTTCCACAGGCCGGGAAATGGAAAAGCGGTTTTGACAGAGTTTTCAACATGGGCCTGTGCATTGGAAAAGGGGGCGAATACCTGTTGATAACTAAGACTTTTCCACATTCTCCACATGTTTTTCCACAGGAGTTTTCCACAGGGGATGTGGGTTGTGGAAAAAGCGAATGGGTTTACATAATCTTAAATGACAAATTGTGACAAGTTTCCAATTTTTCCGCAGGGCGGCAATTTTACCAGAGGGGGAAGTTTTGTGCAGAAATTCGGGGCTTGACAGACCCGGCAGGAAATCCCTCTCCGGCGGCATAAAAAACGAAAAAATTTTTGAAAAAGGGATTGATTTTATCCGGAGGACGCGCTATAATGTGTAACTGTATGAAATAAGCAAGAAAAGGAGGTGCCCCGTAATGCCCAACATCAAGTCCTCTAAGAAGGATGTCCTTTCTTCCAAGATCGCTTACGAGAAGAACAAGGCCGATAAGTCCGAGCTGAAGACCAACCTGAAGAAGTTCGACGCTGCTGTCGTCGCCGGTGACAAGGCTGCTGCCGAGGTTGCTTACAAGGCTGCTGTCAAGTCCGTTGACCAGGCTGCCCTGAAGGGTCTTCTGCACAAGAACAACGCTGCCCGCAAGAAGAGCAGCCTGACCCTGAAGCTGAACAAGATGGCCTGATTTCTCTGAAAATATCTCCCTCCCGGTAACCCCGGCAGGGAGTTTTTTCATTTTATTTGACTTTTTATTGCGGAAAAATTACAATGATAGAAATATAAATTGTAGTTTGTCGTACACTTAACGTTTTCAATTGTAGGGGACGGGGAACCCGTCCCCTACATTGGTGTACCATATCGGAACGACAAACTACAATTTGGAATCGAACCCGAGGTGATCATATGGCAAGACTTTCTGATCCCGTTACGATCCTGAAGGGCATCGGCCCGGCGAAGGCGAAGCAGTTCGCCCAACTGAATATCCTGACCCTGGGGGATCTGATCTGCCATTTCCCCCGGGGCTATGAGGACCGGACGCGGCTGGCGCCCATCGAAAAGCTGGAGGTGGACGTGCCGGGCTGTTTCAAGGCCATGGTCATGAACAGCCCCCGCACCAGCCATATCCGCAAGGGCCTGGATATTACCCGTGTCCAGGTGGCGGACGCCACGGCCCGGCTGAATCTGACCTTCTTTAATAATAAGTATGCCGCCGAGCAGCTGCAGTACGGCCGGGAGTATATTTTCTACGGCGCGGTCAGCGGCGATTTCATCGGCTACAACATGACCAACCCCGTGTTTGAAGCCCTGGATTCTGCCCCGGTGGTGACCCGGCGGGTGCTGCCCATTTACCCCCTGACGGCGGGACTGACCAACGCTGCCGTGCTGAAAGCGGTGCGCCAGGCTCTGGCGGTCTGCGATCCTCCGGCGGAGATCATTCCGGCATCGGTGCGGGAGCGGTACGGTATCCTGCCCGCCGAACGGGCGTATTATGCCATCCACGAGCCTGCCTCCATGGCGGAAGCCGAGGTGGCAAAGAAGCGGCTGATCTTCGAGGAATTCTTCGTCTTCTCTGCGGGCCTGGCCCTGATGCGGGCAGCCAGAGCCGGGAAGCAATGCGCCCCTTACGAAGATCTGAATCTGACAGATTTTCACAGTGCCCTGCCCTTTACCCTGACGGGCGCCCAGCAGCGGGCGGTGGAGGATATCATCCGTGACCTGGGCCGGGGCGCCCCCATGAACCGGCTGGTCCAGGGCGACGTGGGCAGCGGCAAGACCATGGTGGCTGCCGCCGCCGCTTACTGTGCTGTGAAGAATGGCCGCCAGGCGGCGCTGATGGCCCCCACGGAGATCCTGGCAGAGCAGCACCATGAGAGCCTGAACAGGCTCTTTGCACCCATGGGGATCCGGACAGCGCTGCTGACAGGGTCCATGACGGTGAAGGAAAAACGGCTGGTGCGGGAAGCCATTGAAGCCGGGGAAGTGGATCTGGCGGTGGGCACCCACGCCCTGTTCAGCCAGGCCACCCGGTATAAAAATCTGGGGCTGGTCATCACCGATGAGCAGCACCGCTTCGGCGTGGGACAGCGCGCCGCGCTGTCTTCCAAGGGCTGTGATCCCCATCTGCTGGTGATGTCAGCGACTCCCATCCCCAGAACATTGGCGCTGCTGATGTACGGCGACCTGGATGTGTCCATCCTGGACGAGCTGCCGCCGGGGCGGGAGGCGGTGGATACCTTCCTGGTGGGAGAAAGCTACCGGGCGAGGATCAATGCCTTCATCCGCAGGCAGGTGGCGGAAGGCCACCAGTGCTTCGTGGTGTGTCCGGCGGTGGAGGAAAATGAGGAGCTTGGCATCAAATCCGCCACAGTCTGGGCGGAAACCCTCCAGCAGACCGTGTTCCCGGATCTGCGCATTGCCCTGCTCCACGGCCAGATGAAGGGGGCGGAGAAGGAAGCCGCCATGGCGGCTTTCGCAAGAGGCGAAGCAGATGTGATGGTGGCCACCACCGTCATTGAGGTTGGCGTGGACGTGCCCAATGCCACGCTGATGGTCATTGAGGACGCCGACCGGTTCGGCCTGAGCCAGCTTCATCAGCTTCGCGGCCGGGTGGGCCGGGGCAAAGCAAAAAGCTATTGCATCCTGACTTCCCACAACCGCAATGTGGAGACGCTGCAGCGGCTGAAGGCCCTGTGCAAAACCACTGACGGTTTCAAAATCGCGGAGGAGGACCTGCGCCTGCGAGGCCCCGGCGATTTCTTCGGACAGCGCCAGTCCGGCCTGCCCACCTTCCGGGTGGCGAACCTGAGCCTGGATATCCAGACCCTGAAGGACGCCCAGGAGGCCTCCGCCGCCTGGATCGACGCCGAGGGAACGGCGGATACGCCGGAAGCAAAGGCGCTGCGGGAACGCATCGGTGAACTGTTTGAGCGGGCCGAGGGGACGATGAATTGACAGTGGACAATGGACAGTTGACAGTGATTGTTTCTTTCGGAAATGATTAAAATAAGTCGTCGAAGACGACACCATGACTGTCAATTGTCAACTTTCAACTGTCAACTTGGTTGACAATCTCAACGTCCGCTTAATAGAATCTTAATAATTCCCGGGAAAATGCGCAATGCGTCCATTTTCCCGGGTTTTATTTTGTCAAATCAGAAAAATTTCAAAAAATCGGTTGTAAAGTTTAAGAAAATCGTGTAGAATAATACAATCCATAAGAATGCAAAGTTCCGCTTTTGCGGATTGGAGGTAAATACATGGAAAAACCCATTGTGCTGGTGATCATGGACGGCGTGGGCAAGGGTGACGGCGGCAGCGGCGACGCTGTGGTCGTGGCCAAGACTCCCACCCTGGATCACCTGCTTGCAAGCTGTCCCCATACTTATCTGAAGGCTCACGGCACCGCCGTCGGCCTGCCCAGCGACGACGACATGGGTAACTCCGAGGTCGGCCACAACGCACTGGGCTGCGGCCAGGTCTATTCCCAGGGCGCCAAGCTGGTGGGCGAGTCCATCGAGAACGGCTCCCTGTACCGGTCTGAGACCTGGACCGATCTGATCGCAAACGCCAAGGAAGGCAAGGCCCTGCACTTCATCGGCCTGCTGTCCGACGGCAATGTCCATTCCAATATCGCACACCTCATCGCCCTGCTGCGCCAGGCCAAGGCGGAAGGCGTCAGGAAGGCCTACTGCCACATCCTGCTGGACGGCCGTGACGTGCCCGCCACCTCCGCTCTGGAGTATGTGGAGATGCTGGAGAACGTGCTGACCGAGCTGAACGAGGACGGCTGTGACTACGCCATTGCTTCCGGCGGCGGCCGTATGCAGGTCACCATGGACCGCTACGAGGCCAACTGGGGCATGGTGGAGAAGGGCTGGCGCACCCACGTTCAGGGTCTGGGCCGCACCTTCGCTTCCGCCACCGAAGCCATCGAGACCTACCGCGCCGAGACCGGCTGCATCGACCAGGATCTGCCTGCTTTCGTCGTTGCCCGTAACGGCGAGCCTGTCGCTAAAATCAACAACGGCGACAGCGTCATCCTGTTCAATTTCCGCGGCGACCGGGCCCAGGAGATCTCCCTGGCCTTCGACCGCAGGGACTTCGACAAGTTCGACCGTCCCGGCTATGAGGGAGTCAAGTTCGCCGGCATGCTCCAGTATGACGCGGACCTGAACATCCCCGAAAACTACCTGCTCCAGCCCCCCGTCATCACCAATACCCTGACGGAAGTGCTGTGCAAGGCCGGCGTCCATGAGTACGCCGTGTCTGAGACCCAGAAGTACGGCCACGTTACCTATTTCTGGAACGGCAACCGTTCCGGCAAGGTCGATGAGGCCCTGGAAGTCTACGAGGAGATCCCCTCCGACGTGATCCCCTTCGAGCAGGCTCCCGCCATGAAGTCCGCTGAGATCACCGAGAAGATGGTCCAGGCCATGGCATCCAAAAAGTTTGAATTCCTGCGCTGCAACTTTCCCAACGGCGACATGGTGGGTCATACCGGCGTCATGGAGGCAGTTGTGTACGCCATGGAGTGCGTGGACAACGGTCTGAAGGCCATCATCGAGGCCGCTGACAAGTACGGCTACACCGTGCTGATCACCGCCGACCACGGCAATGCCGACCAGATGACCGAGACCAAGAAGGGCAAGACCTCCGTGCGGACTGCCCACTCCCTGAATCCCGTTCCCTTCATCATCTATGACAAGGATCATGACTGGACCATCATTGACGGTGCCTACGGCCTGGCCAATGTGGCTCCCACCGTGGTCAAGATGATGGGCCTGACTTCTCCCGATTGCTGGGAGAAGAGCATGGTCTAAGCGATCCAACAGCACTATACTTTCCACCCAAAAGAACTGGAGGTACTGATCTATGATCCGTCACAACAACGAAAGTGGTTCCATCAATATCAGCACCAGCGTCTACACCGAGATCGTCGGCACCGCAGCTTCCAACTGCTTCGGCGTCAAGGGTATGGCTGCCCGTTCCGTCAAGGACGGTGTGTATCACCTGCTGCGCAAGGAATCCGCAGGCAAGGGTGTCCGCGTTTACTTCAATGACGACGACACCATCTCCATTGATCTGCACATCATCGTCGACAACAACGTCAACCTCAGCGCTGTGGGCGCTTCCATCATCTCCGAGGTTCGCTACGTGGTCGCCAAGTGCACCGGCACCGAAGTCCGGGATGTCAATGTTTATATCGATTCTATGATGATCGGTTAATGATCGGAGGTATATCGAATTGAGACAGACGATTAACGGGGCCGATTTTCGCAGAATGCTGATCAGCGCGGCCGCCTCTATCGAAATCCACAAGCAGCAGCTCAATGAACTGAACGTTTTCCCCGTGCCCGACGGCGACACCGGCACCAACATGTCCATGACCATCAATGCCGCAGCTGCCGATCTGCGCAAGCTGGACGATCCTTCCCTGGAGAAGGCCGCCCAGGCTGCCGCTTCTGCCATGCTCCGCGGCGCCCGCGGCAACTCCGGCGTCATCCTGTCCCTGCTGTTCCGCGGCATGTCCAAGCGGCTCAAGGGCGTCACCATCTGTGACGGCGTCATCTGGGCGGAGGCACTGCAGGAGGGCGTTGATGCCGCCTACAAGGCCGTCATGAAGCCCGCAGAGGGCACCATCCTGACTGTGGCCCGTCTGGCTGCCGCCGCAGCCCGCAATGCCGCCCAGGAGAACAATTTCATCGAGTCCGTCCATGTGGCCGCTCTGGAAGAGGCCAAGGTGGCCCTGGCAAACACCACCAACCAGAACCCCGTGCTGAAGAAGGCCGGCGTCGTGGACGCAGGCGGCCGCGGCTGGGTCTGCGCGCTGGAAGCCATGCTCTCCTCCCTGCAGGGTGAGGATGTGGTGGTTCCCGAGGGCATGGACACCGGCGATGTGAAGGAAGCTGCCGATTTCTCCGATTTCGACACCGAGGACATCACCTTCACCTACTGCACCGAGTTCATCATCTCCCGCGAGAACGACCTGGATCCCGAGAAGCTGCGCGACTTCCTGTCCAGCCTGGGCGACAGCCTGGTGCTGGTGGACGACGAGGAGATCATCAAGGTCCATGTGCATACCAACGACCCCGGCAAGGCGCTCCACGAGGCCATGGATTACGGCTCCTTCGTTACCGTCAAGATCGAGAACATGCGTCTGCAGCACACCGAGAAGGTCATGACCGAGGCTGAGAAGGCACCCAAGATCGCCGAGCCCGAGAAGGCGCTGGGCGTGGTCTCCGTCTGCGCCGGCGAGGGCCTGGCAGACGTGTTCACCAACCTGGGCGTGGACCAGATCATCTCCGGCGGCCAGACCATGAACCCCAGCACCCAGGATATCCTGGAGGCTGTCAACAAGGTCCCCGCTGAGACTGTCTTCGTGCTGCCCAACAACAAGAACATCATCATGGCTGCCGAGCAGGTCAATGACCTGACCCCCAAGAACGTGGTGGTCATCCCCTCCAAGACCGTTCCCCAGGGCGTCACAGCCATGCTGAACTTCAACCCCGAGGGCGAGATCGGGGAGAATGTGGAAGCCATGACCGAGTCCCTGGGCACTGTGGATACCATGCAGATCACCTACGCCGCCCGTAATTCCGATTTCGACGGCTACGATATCCACGAGGGCGACTACCTGGCCCTGTACGGCAGCCAGCTCTTCGGCACCAGCCAGGATATCCGCGTGCTGATCAAGTCCCTGGCCCAGAAGGTCCGTGACGACGGCAAGGAATATGTCACCATCTACTACGGCGCTGACGTGAAGGAAAAGCATGCCCAGAAGACCGCCGATATCTTTGCAGAGATCTGCCCCGACGCAGACGTGAACCTGCTGTCCGGCGGCCAGCCCGTGTACTATTATATGATTTCCGCTGAATAAGGCGGCGTATAAGTTACGATTCCCGGAAATAATATTGAGTGGATGCGACCGCCCACTGCCTTTGGGCAGTGGGCGGTTTTCTGAGTCAATATTTCAAATTGTAGTTTATCGTTCCGATATGGTACACCAATGTAGGGGACGGGTTCCCCGTCCCGTGAACCTTCCGATTACGAATTCGCCGATACAAATGTCAATTCGCCAGGTTTTACCGCCGGGACGGGCGACCCGTC
>JAFTVM010000092.1 GCA_017465745.1 Oscillospiraceae bacterium | reverse complement strand
GGGGACGGGTCGCCCGTCCCGGCGGTAAAACCTGGCGAATTGACATTTGTATCGGCGAATTCGTAATCGGAAGGTTCACGGGACGGGGAACCCGTCCCCTACATTGGTGTACCATATCGGAACGATAAACTACAATTTGAATGTCCAACAGCATAAAACAGGAGGGTCGATGACCCTCCCTTTTACGTTTAGATTTCGTACTCTCTGACCACTTCCGTGGGGCCCTCCAGCAGGATGGAGGTGATCTCCCCGTCCTTGCCCTCGATGGTGACCTCCAGCAGGCCGCCCTGGTTCTGAGCCTTCAGGTGGCCGCCGGGGAGCTTGCCCTCCATCCACAGCACACAGGCGGTGGAGCCGGTGCCGGTGCCGCAGGCCAGGGTGTAGTCCTCCACGCCCCGCTCGAAGGTCAGGATGCGGACTTCATTTTCCCCGGTCCAGGCGTACATGTTGGCGTTGGCCCCCTTGGGGAAGGCGGGGTCATGGCGCAGCGCCTTGCCCAGTTCCCAGAAATCGGCCTTGTTTTCAAAGGTCAGGCCAGGAACTTCCTTCACGGCGTGGGGGACGCCGGGATTGCCCAGCTCCACGTAGGCCACATCGTCTTTCCGGTGCAGATCCAGGACACCGGGGTTATTCAGCTTCACCCGGTACTGGTTTTCGCCAAGCCGCCAGCCGGGCACCAACCCTGCGTCGGTCTCCACCACCATGCTCTCCCCGGCGATGCCGTGGTCATAGGCGTAGCGGCAGATGCACCGGGCGCCGTTGCCGCACATTTCGCCCCGGGTGCCGTCGGAATTGTAGAAATGGAGACGGAAATCCGCCTTGTCGGAATGATCCACCGCCATGAAGCCGTCGGCGCCGGTTAGTTTACATAACGCAACAGACAGGGTATCGAAATCGTAATTCTGCCCCCGGGCGTCGATGACCATGAAGTCATTGCCCGCGCCGTTCATGTACCAAATATTCATCATCCCAGCATGGACTCCATGTTGTACAGGCCCTTGCCCTTGCCCACCATGAAGCGGGCGGCGTCCACGGCGCCGTCGGCCAGCATGGCCCGGGTGCAGGCCTCATGCTTCAGGGTCAGGGCCTGGGTACCGGTGTTGATGTGGACCTCATGGATGCCCACCACATTGCCCAGACGCAGGGCGGAAATGCCGATCTCGTCCTTGGTGCGCTTGCCCTCGCCGGCACGGCCGCAGTTGGCGGTAGCCTGGGGACGGACTTCCCTGATGGCGTTGAACAGCATCAGAGCGGTGCCGCTGGGGGCATCCACCTTCCGGGTGTGGTGGACTTCCACGATCTCGATGTCGGCGTCGGGGAAGAATTTGGCGGCTTCCTTGGCCAGGCGGCACAGGACGGCGATGCCCAGGCTCATATTGCCGGAATAGAAGACGGGAATTTCCTTTGCGGCTTCGAAGATCATTGCCTTCTCCTCGGGGGTGTGACCGGTGGTGCCCACCACCACGGCACAGCCGGTCTGCCTGCCGTAGGCCAGCACATCAGCGATGGCGGTATGGTGGGAGAAGTCGATGAGGACGTCGGATTCCACCGCACCCAGCTCAGCAAAGGTCTTGGGGACATTGTTCTCACCGTCGATGCTGACGCGGCCCACCACCTCACCGGGCAGGGCGGCGTCGATCAGCTTACCCATGGCGCCGTTGGCGCCGCACAGAATGGCTCTCATATTGTATTCCTCCATTTATCTCTGTCAGACTTTGAATCGGTTGAAATAATCGTACAGGGGCAGCAGCTGTTCGAAGAACTGCGCCACCTTTTCGGCCAGCTGTGGGCCGAAAACAGCGTCGCCCGGGTCTTCATGGCGGATGACGCTGATATTCCCCTTCCAGGCGAAGTAGGGGGCCAGGTCGGGGTTATCCGTGGGCTTGGGCCGCTTGTACAGGTCCGCGGTGACGGGCATGCCTGTGGCTTCCTCCACAGAACGGATCATATCCAGAAATTCATCGGGCTTGGCGGTGATATAGCGGCGGAACTGCTCCATGGTCGCGGTCTTGGGCCGCCAGATGGAGAAGCCGTAGTCGATGCCCTCTGGGTTAATCTCCAGGAACAGGCAGGGATTCTCCGCCCACCACTCCACATCCTGGCGGATGCAGATCCACAGGCTCTCCTTGTAGGGATCGGGATGGTGGAGCCGGGCGTCCCGGTAGATGCGGCTGACCTTCAGGATATTGCCGGGCCTGTCCAGGAAGGGCTGGAACAATTCCTTTCCCAGGGCCTTCATTGGCTCGTAGAGGGTATCCACGTACTGCTTCTTGTTGGCCTGGAACCAGTCCCGGTTGTTATTCATGCGGATGCCCCAGAGAAAATCGATGGTCTCCGGGGTAAAGCCGGTAAACATAGGGTTCACCTCTTTCTCATTTTTTCTGTCATTGCGCGCAGACCCAACGGGTCGACGTGGCAATCC
Source organism: Oscillospiraceae bacterium (assembly GCA_017465745.1). Taxonomy (GTDB): domain Bacteria; phylum Bacillota; class Clostridia; order Oscillospirales; family Oscillospiraceae; genus Faecousia. The sequence continues at coordinate 19,199 of JAFTVM010000092.1, read as the reverse complement.
CCTTCAGGATTCCGGAATGTCCGGGGGATTGCCACACCACTGCGCCCGCAGGCGCGGCGTGGTGTGCGCACTGGCCCGCAATGACAGCTATCTTAATAATCGTCGTCATCATGCTTTTTCTGCCGGGTTTTGTATTTGACCTGGCAGTAGTCTTTTGGTTTGTATGTCCCCTCCGGCATATCGAAGGCGTAGCGTTCCCAGACGTTGACCACCCTGGTGCCGTGGTACTCCCGCTCCCGGATGAAATCGCCGTAGTTTGCGTGGACGTGGCCATGGAGCAGATATGTGGGGTGCCAGCGGTCAATGAGCTTCAGCAGCGCCTCGAAGCCCCAGTGGGCAGGATCCTCCCCGTCGCCCACCCCCTCCGGGGGCGCGTGGGTCACCACGATATCCACACCCCGGTGCAGCCACAGCTGCACCGCCAGACGGCGGATCTTCCGGCGCATCTGCCGCTCTGTCACCTGGTACGGACCGGGGTGATATTTCCGGCAGCCGCCGAGACCCAGAATCCGGATGCCGTTGAAGGTGACGAAATGGCCGTCGATGCAGTCGCATCCCTCCGGAGGCTCCTGGGTATAGCGGACGTCATGATTGCCCGGCACATAGACCACCGGAGCACGGCCCATGGTGGCCAGAAATTCCAGATATTTGGAATTGAGATCCCCGCAGCCGATGATCAGGTCATATTCCTTCAGCCGTCCGGGGATATAGTAATCCCACAGAGCGGGGGATTCTTCGTCGGAAACCGCCAGAATTCTCATACGTTCTCCTTGATGGCCGGGATCTGGTCCCGGTAGATGCCCAGTTCCCGCACCATGGGCTGGGCCATGGGCAGCAGCTCGTCGAAGGCGGGGATGGTACCCACCACGTTCTCGCACAGCCAGTCCAGCTTCAGCAGCTCCGCCGGTGTAAAGACCTTGCTGCCGTCGTTTTTCACGGTGCCGTCCTGGGAAAGGATCCGGCGGGCAAAGGGATCCAGGGTACCGGCGGTCATTTCCCGGTGCAGGATGCCCGCCATGGCCGCCACGCCGGCAGGAAGCCGCTCGGACAGGCGCAGGCTGATGACCTGGGAATCCATACCCAGCCAGTAGTTGACGGCCTTGGGATTGGATTTGTCCTCCTTCCAGGCGCCCTCCCGGACGGAGCGGATGACAAACTCATAGAACTTGCCCCAGCCCCACACAGGCATGCCCAGGGGGATCAGATTGCCCAGATCGTCGGCCAGATAGGTGCCGTAGCTGCAGAAATCCAGGTACATCCGGTCCAGGGTGGGCGCCGCCCGGTTGGAGATGACCCGGACGCCGTCGGCCAGCAGATCCGCCTGGGGCGTGCCGGGCAGGCAGGACCACCGCAGCTCCACCTGGGCCCGGGGATTGGTCAGCTGGGCGCCCAGGGCGAAGGCGTTGATGGAGGCGATCTCACCGAAAATGGGGTAGGCGGCGATGTAGCCGATGCGGTTCTTCTGGGCCATGGCGCCGGCGATGGCGCCGGTGATGAACTTGGCCTCGTACATGCGGCCGTAATAGGTGCGGACGCTGGAGTAGGGCTGGTCCACGGAGCAGTTGAGGAAATGCACCCTGGGATATTTCAGCGCAGTCCGCAGGGTGGCCCGGCTCATCTTGGGGGCGGTGGTGAAAACCACCTGGGCACCGTCGGCCACGGCCTGCTCCAGAAGCTGCTCCATGGCCTCGGGGGTGTTGGCATGGAAATAGCTGCGGGTGGCGATCTTGTCGCCGAAGATCTCTTCCACATACCGGCGGCCGTCCTCGTGGCCCAGCACCCAGGCGCTTTCGGCGGAGCTGAGCTGATGGACAAAGGCCACGTTGAGCTTGCCCGGGGCGGCAATGCGGTCGAGCAGATTGGTGCGTCCCTGCGTCACGGGCTTGGTCTGCACCTGCGCCTCACCGGCCACCACATCGGGCCAGAGGGCCTGGAGGGACTTTTTCAGCTCCGGGCCGGTCATGCGGCCCAGATCCCTGTAGGGATGGACCTTCAGCCACAGCAGCAGGGCCTCCTCCGGCAGAACGTCCTTCACCTTGGCGTTCAGGGCATAGAATGCCTCCCGGAAATACTGGAAATAGGCATTGAAGGTGCGGCGTTCGTCCTCCTCCCACATTTGTGTAGGCTCCTTGCCCACGGCTGCCAGCAGCTGGGCATAGTCGCCGGGGCGGCGGAACTGGACGAGATACAGTCTGGAGTATTTGAAGAACTCCATAAATTCATAGTACGCCCGGATCCGGGGCTCGTCGGACATGGGGGGCACGATGCGCTGCACATTGGCGGGGATCCGGGCAGCGTCGAAATGGCGCATGACGGAAACCCGCTTGTTGCCCTCCACCACATAGAAATCGCCCAGGTACTCATAGCACTCGATGGGACTCTGGATGCCCACGTCGCTCAGGTGGGCGGCGCAGAGATGGACCCATTTGACGGCGAATTCCGTGCCCGGCCCCAGCAGGGGGCGGAAATTGGCGGTAAAGGCAGTGATCCGGCCGGCGGATTTGGTGCCCACCACCCGCGTGGCGGGGATCTCCACCAGGCCGATGTCCTGGACCGTATTGGCAGAATTGTCCTCCAGGATCTCATCGAGCACCGCCGGATGGGGCGGCCTGCCGGCGGCGGTCAGTTCTTTATATTCCTTATGGCCGCGGCGAAGAGCCTGCAAGTATTCATCTTTGGCGATCTGTAAACTCATAGCGACCTCCTGTATCATTCATATTCTTACAATTATATCATACCCGATTTTGCCGATTTTTCAATATGGCAGAGATACGGATTCATTCCCGTTCCGGCGGCGTCCATCCGTGATTTTCGCCCAAAGCCGAACCCCGGCAGCAGATTTGACGAGATCCGCAGTGGTGTAAATTGCAGTTTATCGTACCGATAGGAATTGAACCGTAGGGGGCGTCGAGGGCGCCGGCCCCTACAATAGGTTTCCAAAACGGTGCGATAAACTACAATTTGCAACCCTTAAGAATCCCTTACTGCCCTTGATTTTTTCGTGTTGCAGTGTTATGCTATGATAAATAATTATGTAAACAAAAGGAGAAACCTTTTTATGGATACACCCGAAACCCGCGTCACCGCCGCCGCCCAGCAGATCCTCAGCCAGATCCGCCGGGTCGTCGTGGGTAAGGACGCCACACTGCTGTGGACCCTGGCCGCCATCCTGGCCCGGGGCCACATTCTGCTCGAAGATATCCCCGGCGTGGGCAAGACCACCATGGCCCTGGCTTTCTCCAGGACCCTGGGCCTGGACTATTCCCGGGTCCAGTTCACCCCCGACGTGCTGCCCAGCGACGTCACCGGCTACTCCATCCTCGACCAGGCCAGCCACGCCATGGTCTACCAGCCCGGCGCGGTGCTGTGCAACCTCTTTCTGGCCGATGAGCTGAACCGGGCAACGTCCCGCACCCAGTCGGCCCTGCTGGAGGCCATGGAGGAGGGCCAGGTCACTGTCGATGGCGTCAGCCATCCCCTGCCCCAGCCCTTCGTGGTCATCGCTACCCAGAACCCCACCGGTGCGGCGGGCACCCAACTGCTGCCCGACAGCCAGATGGACCGCTTCACCGTCCGCCTGTCCCTGGGCTATCCCAGCCCCAGGGACGAGGTGGCCATGGTCATGAACCGCCAGGGCGTCAACCCCCTGCAGGCCATCTCCCCTCTGCTGACCCGGGAGAATCTGATCGCCATGCAGACAGAGGTGGCCGCTACCCATGTGAATGAAACACTGGTCAACTATATCGTGTCCCTGATCGGCGCTACCCGCAGCCATCCCGAGATCGCCCGGGGCGCCAGCCCCCGTGCCACCCTGGCCGTCACCGCCATGTCCAAGGCCGTGGCCCAGCTCCGGGGGCGGGACTACGTGATCCCCGCCGACGTCCGGGAAGTCTTCATCAACACCATCGCCCACCGGCTGCTGCTGACGGCCAAAGCCGAGGGCCAGGGCCGCACCGCGGTGGCGATCCTGGAGGACATTCTCAAATCCATCCCCGCCCCCCGGCTGCGCGGATGAAGGGGCGGCGGATCATATACCTGTGCTGCCTGGCGGGCGGCCTGGTATTCTATTTCTTCTATCAGCAGTGGATGTCCTGGATCACTCTGGTGACGGTGCTGGCACTGCCCTGGGTCAGCCTGGCACTGAGCCTGCCGGCCATCCGGCAGTTCCGGGGCGAGCTGGAGGCCCCCGTCTTTGTCACGGCGGGGGAAGAAGCCGCCGCAGTCCTCTGGGGCCTGTCCAAGCTGCCCCAGCCCCTGTTTCTGGGGCGCATCATGGTGAAAAACAACATCACCGGCGAAGCATTCCGCCACGATCCCCGGAAAAAGCTGCCCACTGAGCACTGCGGCAGCCTGCGGATCACCGCCGAAAAGGTGCGCGTCTGTGATTATCTGGGTCTGTTCGCCTTTGCGGTGCGGAACATTCCGGAAAGAACCCTCATTATCCGCCCCCGCCCTGTGAATCTGGAGAATCCACCGGATCTGAGCCGCTACATCGCCCGGTCCTGGCGGCCCAAATTCGGCGGCGGGTATGCAGAAAATCACGAGCTGCGGCTCTACCGCCCCGGCGACAGCCTGAACCAGGTCCACTGGAAGCTCTCTGCCAAGACCGGGGAGCTGATCCTGCGGGAGCCTATGGAGCCGAGCCGGGGCCTGGTGCTGATCACCATGGATCTGTCCGGTACTCCTGACGAGATGGACCGGAAATTCGGCCGGCTGCTGACCGTCAGCCGCCACCTGCTGGACGGAGATCTGCGCCACGAGATCCGTGTACTCACCGCCGACGGCCCGGTGTCCTGCGCCGTCGCCAATGACACAGAGCTGACCAAAGCGGTGGACAGGCTCCTGTGCTGCCCCGCCGCATCCGAAGGCTCTCTGCTGGGCGCGGAGACCGGGGCCAGCTGGCAGTTCCATATCGGAGGTGGCGTCCATGAAACGTAAAATAGCCGCCGCCTTTCCCGTCAGCTTCCTCATGGCCTGGATCCTCAGCACCGGCGCCATGGGCGCCATGGCCACGGGCCTGAATCTGCCTGTGGAGCACATGGAATATCTGTACCTGGCCTTCGGCATCGCCGCCCTGGCGGGCTGTGTATTCGCCCTGTTCAAGAAGGGCTGGATCGCCGCGCTGCTGGCGGCCGCGGCCTGCTTCGCCTGCCTGTGGCAGGAATTCTACCTGTCGATGCCCATCCGGGCACTGATCACCCGGATGTCCTGGATCTACGACAGTGCCTACGGCTGGGGCGTGCTGGAATTCGTGGGGGTCAACTGGCGGGCAGTGCCCCTGGATCTGCCCCTGGCGGTATGGGGCAGTTTCACCGCCGTCTCCGCCGCCCGCACCATGATGCAGGGCCGCTGGCTGCTGCTGACGATGCTGCTGAGCCTGCTGCCCGTCTGCGCCACCGTGGTGGTCACCAACACGGTTCCCCAGCCCCTCTTTGTGTATCTGCTGATGCTGGGCATCATTTTACTGCTGCTGACAGCCACCGTCCGGCGGCAGAATCCCGCCCAGGGCGCCAAGCTCACCGCCCTGACGGCACTGCCCGTGGCGCTGCTGCTGGGGCTGCTGTTCCACCTGTACCCGAAGGATACTTATGTCAACCACTCCGGGGACTATCTGGACCAGGTGGTGTCCCTGTGGCAGAACACCGTGTCCGTTTCCTTCGACAATACCGGCCTGATGGATCAGACCCCCGCCACCCCCAACGCCAGCGCCACCGCCAACCTGAGCCGTGTCGGCCCCCGCAATACCTGGAGCTACGCCGTCATGGAGGCCAAGGCAGATTTCTCCGGCACTGTCTATATCCGGGGACAGGACTTTGACGTCTACGACGGTACTTCCTGGACGGCCATGGAGGATCGGATGGAGACCTTCGGCGGTATCCCGTCCCCCTTTGGCTCCTGGGTCTACGACGGCGAGCTCACCCTCCGCACCGCCACACCCTCCAACGTGCTGTATCTGCCCTATTATCCGGTGGACGAGCAGCCCCTGGACGGCGGCCGGATGAAGAACACCTCGAATCTGCGGGAATACAGCTTCGGCGTCCGGCATCCCCAGGTCACCAACATCGTCCTGATGGATGCTCCGGTCAACACAAGCATCAACACCGGCCGCTACACCAACCTGTCCCCGGATACCCGCCGCTGGGCAGTGGCGTATTTGCAGGCGCATTTCTCCACCTCCCTGCTGAACGATTCTCCTGACTGCGAGGTGGCCCAGGCCATTGCCAACCATGTGCGCAGTTCCGCCGTTTACAACACCAACACTCCCCGGATGAGCGGAGATTACGACGATTTCGCCCAGTGGTTCCTGGAGGAAGCGGACACCGGCTACTGTGTCCACTTCGCCAGCGCCGCCGCGGTGCTGCTGCGGGCAGCGGGCATCCCCGCCCGGTATGTGACGGGCTACATGTTCACCGCGCAGGCTGGAAAAACCGTGGAGGTCACCGCCGATCAGGCCCACGCCTGGGTGGAATACTACAATGAAAATGTGAACGCCTGGGTGGTTCTGGAGCCCACTCCCGCCGACCTGCGCCAGGAGGAAACGCAGCCCCCCGAGACGGAAGCCGAAGAAACCGATCCCCCCACGGAAGAATCCACCGAGGAGGAAAATGAGGCGAGCCGCCCCGACGTGGAGCGCCCCACAGAGGAGGCGGAGGCGGAAAAAGTCGATCTGACCTGGCTGTGGACAGCGCTGAAGTGGCTGCTGCTGCCCGTCGGACTGTGGGTGGCAAATCTTCTCCAATACACCCTCCGCCGCAGCCTCCGCCGGGTGGGCCGCAGGCCCAACGCCCGCGCCCTGGCATACTGGGCGGATGTGGAAAATCTCTGCCGCTTCACGAAGCAGGCTCCGCCGGAAGAACTGGAATTCCTGGCCCAGAAGGCAAAATTCAGTCAGCATACCCTGACGAAGGAAGAGCTGAACGCCTTCCGCACCTGGCTGACAGAGGAACGGAAAAAGCTGAAAGAAAAGCCCTGGTATGTCCGATTTGTATACCAGTATTGGCTGGCATTGTGGTAACCCCACGCCTTCCCCTCAGGGGAAGCCTTTGGCGCTCCCGCGCCAGTGTATGACCCCCGGGAGGATCTTGTCCTCCCGGGGGCTTTTCCGTCACATTCCATCGATAGAACGAGAGATTTGAACAAATTATGTACAATTTGATAAAAAGGCGGTGGACAAACGACTGATTTTGCGCTATGATAAGCTCATACAATGCGGTATCTATACTGCAAATATTGAAAGAGGTGACAGTTATGGCGTTTTCCTTTTTCGGAGGGGTCCATCCCAACGAAAATAAGCACTACGCTGAAGACAAGAAGGTCCAGGAATTTCCCGCTCCTGACCTGCTGGTGATCCCCATGTCTCAGCACATCGGTGCACCCTGCCTGCCCCTGGTCAAGAAGGGCGAGCGGGTCCTGATGGGCCAGAAGATCGGCGACAACCAGGGTCTGTGCGTACCCGTCCACGCCTCCGTGTCCGGCACGGTCAAGGCTGTGGAAGCCCGTCCCCACACCAACGGCATGACCTGCATGAGCGTTGTCATCCAGAATGACCATCTGGATGAGCTCGATCCTGCAATTCAGCCCCGCACCCAGGAAGAAGTTGACAAGCTCACCCCCGAAGAGCTGATGGCCATCATCCGTGAGGCCGGCATCGTCGGTATGGGCGGCGCAACCTTCCCCACCCACGTGAAGCTCTCCAGCGGCCTTGGCAAGGTGGATACCATCATCGTCAACGCCGGCGAGTGTGAGCCCTACATCACTGCCGACGACCGCCTGTGCCAGGAAATGGCTCCCGAGCTGGTCAGCGGCCTGAAGATCATCATGAAGATCTTCGGTCTGAACGCCGCCCACATTGCCATCGAGGACAACAAGCCCGAGGCAGTCAAGCAGCTGAAGTTTGCCATCGATCCCGCCGACGGCATCGTCGTGGACGTTCTGCCCGCCAAGTACCCCCAGGGTGCTGAGAAGCAGATGATCTACGCCGTCACCAAGCGCGAGGTTCCCTCCGGCGGTCTGCCCGCAGCTGTGGGCTGCGCCGTGTTCAACGCCGCCACCACCAAGGCCATCCATGACGCCGTGTACCTGGGCATGCCCCTGATCCGCCGTATCGTCACCGTCTCCGGCGACATCTGCATGGACGCCAAAAACCTGATGGTTCCCGTTGGTACCCCCTTCGAGGCCCTGATGGAGTGCGTGGGCACCTCCGAGAACCCCTACAAGGTCATCTCCGGCGGCCCCATGATGGGTGCAGCCCAGTACGACCTGGCCGTTACCACCAACAAGGGCGTCAACGCCATCACCATTCTGGGCAAGCGCAACAAGTTCGCTGTCAAGAACCCCCACTGCATCCGCTGCGGCAAGTGCATGGACGCATGTCCCATGCATCTGATCCCCGTGATGATGTACAACGCCGAGCGCAATTCCGACATCGATGAGATGAAGAGCCTCAACATGCTCGACTGCATCGAGTGCGGCTGCTGCGCCTACACCTGTCCCGCCGGCATTCCTCTGGTGCAGTCCTTCCGCACCGGCAAGCAGAAGCTGCGCGACGCCATGCCCAAAAAGTAAGAGGAGGTGGAAATAGTATGGCACAGAATAAGTATTTTTATGAGCTGACGATTTCCAGCTCTCCCCACGCCCACAGCGCTACCACCACCCAGACCGTCATGCGCGATGTCCTCATCGCCCTGCTGCCCGCCCTGATCGCTTCCGTGATCTTCTTCGGCTTCCGGGCCCTGACCGTGACCCTCGTGTCCGTGGCAGCCTGCGTGTTCTTCGAGTGGGGCTACCGCAAGATGATGAAGCTGGACAATACCGCCCACGACCTCTCCGCTGTGGTCACCGGCGTGCTGCTGGCCTTCGTCTGCCCCGTCACCGTTGAGTACTGGATGATCGTCCTGGGCGCCCTGTTCGCCATCGTGCTGGTCAAGCAGCTCTTCGGCGGCATCGGCAAGAATTTCCTGAACCCCGCCCTGGCAGGCAGAGCCTTCATGTTCTCCTGGCCCGTGGCCATGGCCACCTGGGTCAAGGTTGGTTTCTCCAACGCCGCCAGTGTCTTCGGCTCCAACGCCGACATCGTCACCCAGGCTACCCCCATGGGTCCCATGCATCAGGGCACCTTCGATCCCGCTCTGGGCGGCATCTGGGACCTGTTCATCGGCAACGTGGGCGGCTCCCTGGGCGAGACCTCCGCTGTGGCTCTGCTGATCGGCTTCGCCTACCTGCTGTTGCGCAAGGTCATCTCCGCCCGGATCCCCGTGGCTTACATCGCAACCGTCGCTGTCCTGGCTTTCCTGTTCCCCATGGGCAATGACCGCCTGGTCTGGATGGCCGCACAGGTCTTCGGCGGCGGTCTGATGCTGGGCGCCATCTTCATGGCCACCGACTATGTCACCTCCCCCCTGACCAAGTGGGGCCAGATCATCTTCGGCATCGGCTGCGGCGTCATCACCATTCTGATCCGTTACTTCGGCGGTTACAGCGAAGGCGTCTCCTACGCCATCCTGATCATGAACTGCTGCGTGGTTCTGCTGGACAAGGTTGGCCGTCCTGTGAAGTTCGGCGCACCCAAGAAGGAGGCTGCGAAGAAATGAAGAAAGAATCCAATGTCATGTTTGTCATTCGGCTGACCGTGACGCTGCTGGCCATCTGTGTGGTCATGGCAGCCGCCCTGGGCGCTGTGAACTCCATCACCGCTCCCATGATCGAGCAGCTCAAGTACGAAAAGACCCAGCAGGCCGTCAGCGCCGTTCTGGAAGGCGGCGGCGACGCCGTGGACTTCCCCGAAACCGCAGGCGTCAACGCAGTCTACCAGGGTGCCAACGGCTACGCCGTGGAGGTCACCCCCACCGGCTTCGGCGGCACCATCACCATGATGGTGGGCGTGGACAATGAAGGTAACGTCTCCGGCATCTCCGTCATCAGCCATGCCGAGACCGCGGGTCTGGGCGACGTGGCTGCCGCCAAGACCACCGCCGGCGAGAACTTCCGCGGCCAGTTCGTGGGCCTGAGCGGTACCGTCTCCGTCACCAAGGACGGCGGTCAGGTGGAGGCCATCACTTCCGCCACCATCACCTCCCGCGCCATCTGCGCCGGCGTCAACACCGCCCTGGCTCTCGTGGCTGCCATGGGTTAAGGAGGTAACGCAATATGAATCTGAAGAAACAGTTTTTTGAAGGTCTGCTGACCAAGAACCCCGTTACCGTGCAGCTGCTGGGTATGTGCTCCACCCTGGCCATCACCACCAGCCTGTTCAACGGCATCGGCATGGGTCTGGCAGTTACCATCATCCTGACCTGCTCCAACATCCTGATCTCCGCCCTGCGTAAGATCATCCCCAACGAGATCCGTATCGCAGCCTACATCGTCATCATCGCCGGCTTCGTTACCATCGTTGACCTGGCCATCCAGGCCTTCCTGCCCGATCTGTCCAGCAGTCTGGGCGTGTTTATCCCCCTGATCGTCGTCAACTGCATCATTCTGGGCCGCGCCGAGGCATTCGCCTCCAAGAACGGCGTCCTGGCCTCCGCAGTGGATGGCATCTGCCAGGGCATCGGCTACACCGTGGCTCTGATCATCGTCTGCGTCATCCGGGAACTGCTTGGCTCCGGCACCTTCGGCGGCGGCCTGCTGAACAATGGCGAAGGCATCCGCATCATCCCCGCCCAGTTCCCCGCCATGCAGATCGTCATGCCCGTGGGCGGCTTCCTGGTTCTGGGCTTCGTCCTGGCCGGCTCCCAGTGGCTGATGAAGAAGCTGGAAAGCAAGAAGTAAGGAGGTACTGAAATATGGAATATATGCAGGTTGTTATCGGCATTCTGATCAGTGCCATTCTGTCCGAGAACTTCATCCTGGTGAAGTTCTACGGCATCTGCCCCTTCATGGGCGTTTCCAAGAAGACCGATACCGCCATCGGTATGGGCATGGCCGTTACCTTTGTTATGGCCATCGCCTCCGCCGCCTGCTGGGCCGTTGACCACTTCGTCCTGCAGACGCTGGGTCTGGGCTATATGCAGACCGTGGCCTTCATCCTGGTCATCGCATCCATCGTCCAGTTCGTTGAGATGTTCCTGAAGAAGTTCGTTCCCGCCCTGTATCAGGCTCTGGGCATTTTCCTGCCCCTGATCACCACCAACTGCGCCGTCCTGGGTGTCGCCCTGGTCAATGTGCAGGAGGGTTATGATTTCCTGCAGAGCGTCATCAACGGCGCCGCCGGCGGCCTGGGCTTCACCCTGGCCATCGTCCTGTTCGCCTCCATCCGGGAGCGCGTGGACAAGACCGACTGCCCCGAGTGCTTCAAGGGCTTCCCCATCGCGCTGATTTCCGCCGGTCTGATGGCTCTGGCTTTCATGGGCTTCTCCGGTCTGTCCATTTTCTAAGGAGGTCGAATCATGGAAATTGTAACTGCAATCCTGGTCCTGGGTGTCCTGGGCCTGGTCTTCGGCCTTGTTCTGGCCATCGCCTCCAAGGTGTTCTATGTTGAGACCGATCCCCGCCTGGATCAGCTGAACGAGTGCCTGCCCGGCGCCAACTGCGGCGGCTGCGGCTATCCCGGCTGCGGCGGCTACGCGGAAGCTGTCCTGAAGGGCGAAGCTCCCATCGGCAAGTGTGCCTCCGGCGGCAATGACTGCGCCATGAAGATGGCCGAGATCATGGGCGTCAAGGCTGAGAAGATGGAGCGCCGCGTGGCTATGGTCCGCTGCTCCGGCTACAAGACCGCAGACGAGAACGGCGCCGCTGTGGGCGCCAAGATGAAGGGCGAGTACGAGGGCATCGCTGACTGCCTGGCTGCCTCCAAGGTCGCCGGCCGCGGCCCCACGGCCTGTAAGTTCGGCTGCCTGGGCTTTGGCTCCTGCGTCGCCGCCTGTAAGTACGACGCCATCCATGTGGTCAACGGTGTCGCTGTGGTCGACGAAGAGAAGTGCGTCGGCTGCCTGGCCTGCGCCGCTGCCTGCCCCCGCCAGCTAATCGTCCCCGTCGAGCCCGCCCGGAACGTGGTCATCGCCTGCGCCTCCCTGGCCAAGGGTGCTGCCACCACCCGTTCCTGCACCGTCGGCTGCATCGGCTGCGGCAAGTGCAAGAAGGTCTGCCAGCATGACGCCATCATCCTGGAGAAGAACCTGGCCCGCATCGACTACACCAAGTGTGTCAACTGCGGCGACTGCGCCAAGGTCTGCCCCAAGGGCCTGATCAAGGACTCCAACGTGGAAAACCTCCCCGAGGTCGGCGCTGAGGTCTAAACAGCAAACAAATCCCGCCCTTTTGACGGGTGTTCCTAAAACAGTTAAACCGACCTATGGTTACAACCATAGGTCGGTTTTTCGTGCTATGCACTGGCGCGGGAGCGCCCAAGGCTCCCTTGTGCAAAGGGAGCTGTCAGCGAAGCTGACTGAGGGATTGCTTCACCGCAGCATCGATATACTCGCAAACTCCACGGAAGTTTCTGCTGACTTCATTGTTAGGGATATGAATAACAGTAAGTCCATAACCTTCCAGAAAAGTGGTGCGGTCTGCATCTTTTTCAATGTTCATGTCTTCATAGTGCTGAGAGCCATCCAGTTCGATTACTAGTTTGGCTTCTGCACTGTAAAAGTCTGCAATATATTTTCCTAACACCTTTTGCCTTGAGAAACGAACGGGATAGGAGCGCAAAAAGTCATACCACAGATGGCGTTCTTCTTTTGTCATTTCTTTTCGCAGCTGCTTTGCTAATGGAACCAGTTGCTTATTATGTTTTGACTGCATTGCAATCCCTCCGTCACGGCTTACGCCGTGCCACCTCCCTTTACACAAGGGAGGCTTTGGTGCAGTGCAAAGCCGCAAATCGCACAGTATACGCAGCAAGTGTATAGAAGTGCGCCCTTAGCATTTGTTCGATAAATTCCAATATGTCAGTTAATAATTCCACGCTTAATTTTGTTATCCAGTTCCCACAAGGCAACCTTATTGCTGTCATATTTCAATCTTTCTTTTGCTGTGGAATAATCCACCCATTCAAAACATCCATGTTCGTGGGAAATAGAAATATCCTCATTTTGCATCTTAACTGCAAAGCAATATTCGGGAATCACAAGGCAATCTTCTCCCCAAATAGTTCGGGCATTTTTAAAATACTCTGTGGAAATACTGCACTTTGTTTCCAGTTCCGTAAAGTGCATTTGGGAAGATATTCCTGCTTCCTCAAAGGCTTCCCTTTGTGCAGATGCAAGAGGTGTTTTGTCTTCGTCTTCTCCACCACCTGCTACAAATTGCCAGCATTCATCCATATCACTTCTCTTGAAAATACAGTACGATATAATATTACCGTTCTTTCTGTATGGAATTACTAATACTTGGTACTTTGCTCTTGCCATATTATATTCTCCGTTAATTTCAAGATTTATCTGTTTGCTTGATTACATCCTATCACACCAAAGGAAAATATACAAGAACAGCCACAACAGATTAATCCGTTGTGGCTGTCAACTGTGTTATGAGTACCGCTCATTTGGGCGGGATTTTTCTATCCTTCAGGCTGTACACAGCAAAACCCACCCCGGAAAACGGGGTGGGTCATTTTCTTATTCGTCCCGGAACTCATCCGCATCCCGGTTGGTCAGGTAATGCTGGTATGTAAGCGACGCGGCCATCATGATCAGGCAGAACACCAGAACGAAGCTGCCCAGGCTGCCCCAGGTCAGGACAATCACGGTCAGCATCACCAAAGCCATGGCGGCCAGGAGCAAGGTCCGGATCCCCATACTCAGAACCGGTAATCGGTGCCGTAGCCGGGATTCTGCTCCGGGCGGTAGGCATTGGGGTACTCCATATCCGTCTGCATATCCAGCACGGTCTTCTGGATGCGGGCATAAACCTCCCGGGCATCCTCCAGATCCTCGAACATGTGGACCGGGATGTTCCTGTGGCGGCGGTTATGGTGGTAACAGCCGTCGTCGAAAATAATGTCGCCGGTGCCGAACATCTTATCCAGCAGACCGACCCGGATCTGCACATTGCGGATATCCTTGTAGTACACGGACGTCTCATTCACCGCCAGGAAGCCGCTCTGGATGATGATGCGGCGGTTGGTGGCGTAGTACATGGTGTTCTTCCAGCGGCGCACCGACGTCACCGCGCTGCCCAGCCAGATCCACACGGGCATCAGGTGCAGGGCGAAGAAGGGAAGCAGCATCATACTTCCACTGCCGGCTGCCTGCAGGATGAACTGCAGATCCAGCACCAGCCAGACGGCGGCAATGGGCAGCATGCTCAGGCACCGGGTGGCGATGAAGCCCTTCTTCTGTGGCTTGCCCCGCCAGAGGATGGTCTCCCCCGCCCCCAGGGCGGGCAGCTGGCCGCTGTAGCCCATTTCATCCATCATGTCAGTTCTTCACACCTTCCACGATGCCGTTTGCCATGCCCACCAGTCCCTGCATCTCGGAGGGAATGATGATCTTGGTTGCCTGGCCGTCTGCCACCTTCTGCATGGCCTCGATGGACTTCAGCTTCAGAACAGCGTCATTGGGTGCAGACTGGTTCAGCATGGTCAGGGAATCGGCCAGGGCCTGCTGCACGGCCCGGATGGCTTCGGCTTCACCCTCTGCCTTCAGGATGGCGGCCTGACGCTCAGCTTCCGCCTTCAGAATGGCGGCTTCCTTCTCTGCGCTGGCCCGCAGGATAGCGGACTCCTTCTCGCCCTCGGCAATGAGGATGGCGGACTTCTTCTGACCCTCAGCCTGGAGGATGGCCTGGCGGCGGTCACGCTCGGCCTTCATCTGCTTCTCCATGGAGCTCTGGATGTCGGCGGGGGGCAGGATGTTCTTCAGCTCCACGCGGTTGACCTTGATGCCCCAGGGGTCGGTGGCTTCGTCCAGGATGGCACGCATCTTGGTGTTGACCACGTCGCGGGAGGTCAGGGTCTGGTCCAGCTCCAGGTCGCCGATGATGTTACGCAGGGTGGTGGCGGTCAGGGTCTCCATGGCAGCCATGGGCTGCTCCACGCCGTAGGCGTACAGCTTGGGGTCGGTGATCTGGAAATAGACCACGGTGTCGATCTGCATGGTGACGTTGTCCTTGGTGATGACAGGCTGGGGGGGATAGTCCAGCACCTGCTCTTTCAGGGAAACGCGGCGGGCGATGCGGTCGATGAAGGGGACCTTGAAGTGCAGACCCACGCCCCAGACAGTCTGGAACGCGCCCAGACGCTCGATCACGTAAGCCCGGGACTGCTGGACCACAGCGATGTTGCTGATGACGATCAGAAACACAACGATGAGCAGAACGCCGATGATGATGAATTCCATAATGTTACCTCCATTTTCTGATTTGTTTTTCGTAGGGGGCGATGTGGGCATCGGCCCCCGCGGGTGCTTACGCTTCCAGTTTGACTTTTTTCTCCACCGGGGAGACATAGGCCTTGACGCCTTCGATATGCTCCACCTTCACCAGGGTGCCCGCAGGGATGGGCAGGCCGGTGGAGGAACGGGCGCTCCACTCCATACCGCCCAGCTTCACCCGGCCGGCGGCGGAGAGATTATCGATATCGGCAATCACGTAACCCTTGGTGCCGATGATGGCGTCCACATTGGTGCGGCTGAGCTTGGGGGTGAAATGCCGCTGCACCAGGGGCCGCAGGCACGCCAGCAGCACGCCGGACACCACGAAAAACAGCACCACCTGGACCCAGATCTGCAGGCCGATGAGACTCACCAGCAGCGCAACCAGCGCGCCGGCGGCAAACCAGAGCGACACCGTCACCACAGTCACGGCCTCGATGACCAGAAAGATCACCATCAGCACGAGCCAAACAATCGCTTCCATCACGATACCTCCTTTGCGATTGGTATTTTCTATTTATATCATAGCAGAAAGCAAACATGGGGTCAAGAAAGAGACCAGCAAATGTTATGAACTTTTTATGTACAAAACAACGGAAAATAATGACATTTCGTAACATTTTCAGATTATTCGACCCAAGTCGTGAACGGTATAAACCGCTGACGCGGTCGTATGACGGGCTGATTTTCAAAATTGTGGTTTATCGTTCTGTTTTGTGGTCGCAGCGCCTGCCCCATACAGCGTCATTGCGAACCAGCCCGCACACCGGCTCGCGATGACACGCGGTTTTTCGCGTGCGCCAGTACGACAAACTACAATTTGAACTTCCGCCCAAACCACCGCGCCAATTTGTATCCGATAAAAAATGGCAAAAAAGGTTGCGCTTAAAAAAACGTTGTTGTATAATTAACCTGCAATATTACGGGCAAAGCCCGAAAAAATGGAGGACTGATTATCATGTTCAATGCAATGATCGAAACTCTGAAGGCCAATCCCAGAAAGATCGTCTTCACCGAGGGCCACGACGCCCGTATCCTGGAAGCTACCGCACGCCTGGTTGAGGGCGGCTTCCTGACCCCCATCCTGGTGGGCAATGTCGAGACCGTCAAGGCCAATGCTGCCGCCGGCGGCTTCAACATCGAAGGCGTCGAGATCCTGGATCCCGCCACCTACGAGGGCATGGACGCCATGGTCGAGAAGATGGTCGAGCTGCGCAAGGGCAAGATGAGCGCCGAGGACTGCCGCGCTGCTCTGAGCAAGGGCAACTACTTCGGCACCATGCTGGTGAAGATGGGCTACGCTGACTCCCTGCTGGGCGGCGCCACCTACTCCACCGCCGACACCGTCCGTCCCGCTCTGCAGCTGGTCAAGACCAAGAAGGGCGCGCACCTGGTGTCCTCCTGCTTCATTATGGTCCGCGGCGACGAGAAGCTGGCCATGGGCGACTGCGCCATCAACCTGGGCTACGAGGACCGTCTGGACAAGGACGGCAACGTTGTCCTGTCCGCCGCACAGCAGCTGGCTGAGGTGGCTGTTGAGACCGCCCGCACTGCCAAGGTCTTCGGCATCGATCCCAAGGTCGCTATGCTGAGCTTCTCCACCAACGGCTCCGGCAAGGGCGGCACTGTCAAGCTCAGCCACGACGCCACCGCCATCGCCAAGGAAATGGCTCCCGAGTTCGCCATCGACGGCGAGATGCAGTTCGACGCCGCCGTTGCTCCCGAGGTCGGCCAGCTGAAGTTCCCCGGCTCCCCCGTGGCAGGCTACGCCAACACCTTCGTTTTCCCCAACATCGAGGCCGGCAACATCGGCTACAAGATCGCCCAGCGTCTGGGCGGCTTCGAGGCTCTGGGCCCCATCCTGCAGGGTCTGGCTGCTCCCATCAACGACCTGTCCCGCGGCTGCAACGCCGACGAGGTCTACAAGATGGCCATCATCACCGCCGCCATGGTGTAAGCGGCGGGCCGCCGCTGGCAGTGCATGATTTCCGGAGCTGTCTTCGTTGCATGACCGCGTCATTCACCCATTCCATAACGAAGGGCACCCGCCGGGTGCCCTTTGGTCTGTGTTTACGTAAAAAGAGCGCTGCATCAGCAGCGCTCTTTTTCATTCATTCAAATACCCAGCAGCGCCTGGGCAAACATGAAGTACACCAGCAGCGACACGGCGTCGACGATGGTGGTGATGAAGGGGCTTGCCATGACCGCGGGGTCGGCGCCCATGGCCTCCACCACCATAGGCAGGATGCCGCCGACGATCTTGGCGATGATGACAGTCACCGCCAGGGCCAGGCACACCACCAGATTCACCATCAGGGTGATCTCATCATTGCCCATGAGCATATGGTCGATGAGCCAGATCTTGGCGAAGCACACCACGGCCAGGGCGATGCCGCAGATCACGGACACCCGGATCTCCTTCCAGATGACCTCCCAGATATCCCGCAGCTGCAGCTCACCCAGGCTCAGGGAGCGGATGACGGTGACGGAGGACTGGGAGCCGGAGTTACCGCCGGTGCCCATCAGCATGGGGATGAAAGCGGTCAGGGCCACCTGGGCAGCCAGGGCGCTTTCAAAGGAAGTGATGATCAGGCCGGTAAAGGTGGAGGACACCATCAGCAGCATCAGCCAGGGCACCCGGTTCTTCACCAGTTCGAACACGGAGCTTTTCAGGTATGCCTTTTCGGAGGGCAGCATACCGCTCATCAGCTCCATATCCTCCGTGGCCTCTTCGGTCAGGACGTCCATGGCGTCGTCGAAGGTGACGATACCCACCATCCGGTTCTCGGTGTCCACAACGGGCAGGGCCAGGAAATTGTATTTGCTGAGCATCCGCGCCACCTTTTCCTGGTCGTCCTGGGTGGTGACGGAGATGATATTGGTGAGCATGATATCCTTGATGCGGGTCTCGTCGTCGGAGCACAGCAGCAGATCCTTGACGGAGACCAGACCAAGTAAAGTCTTGTCGTTATCGGTGACATAGCAGGTATAGATGGTCTCCTTGTCCACGCCCTGGCGGCGGATGCGCAGGATGGCCTCCTCCACGGTCATGTGGGGGCGCAGGGAGACATACTCCGTGGTCATGATGGAACCGGCGGAGTCTTCCGGGTAGCGCAGGATCTGGTTGATGGACTTGCGCATTTCGGGGTCGGCGTGCTTCAGGATCCGCTTGACCACGCTGGCGGGCATCTCTTCGACGATATCCGCGGCGTCGTCAACGTATAATTCATCCAGCACTTCCTTCAGCTCGTTGTCGGAGAAGCCCTTGATCAGGATCTCCTGGGCATCGGGATCCATTTCAACGAAGGTTTCTGCCGCCAGCTCCTTGGGCAGCAGACGGTACATCAGGGGGATCTGGTTGTCCTCCAGTCCCCGGAACAGGCCTGCCACGTCGCTGGGATTCATGGTGATGAGAATATCCCGCAATGTGGCGTACTTCTTGTCCTCCAGCATTTTCAGGAGGGCTTTTTCAACGATCTCAAAACGTTCTGCCACGTATCTTCCTCCTTTTCGTTACGTCAAAAATGTGTACGATTCAGAGCAACAGACACGGCGCCGTGTGTTAAATGGGCGTTCCACAGAGCGCCCGCAAACTACTTCGGCCCGGTATATTGCCACTACTGCCGGCGTCCATGGTTTTCCCCTCCTTTTTGAATGGTCATAGTTATAATTATTTTACAACTTCTCAAATAAAATGTCAACATTGATAGCAGACCCGGGACATAGTAAAATAGAAGATGAAACGCTGTTCAAATTGTAGTTTATCGTTCCGATATGGTACACCAATGTAGGGGACGGGTTCCCCGTCCCGTGAACCTTCCGATTACGAATTCGCCGATACAAATGTCAATTCGCCAGGTTTTACCGCCGGGACGGGCGACCCGTCCC
>JAFTVM010000044.1 GCA_017465745.1 Oscillospiraceae bacterium | reverse complement strand
ATCAGCAGCTGCTTGAACTGCTGGGGAGCCTGGGGCAGGGCGTAGAACTTGCCGGGGTGGTTCCGGGCGGGGACCAGGTAGTCACGGGCGCCCTCGGGGGAGGAAGCGGTCAGGATGGGAGTGGTGATCTCCAGGAAGCCCTTTTCGGTCATCAGGCGGCGCAGCTCGGCGACGACCTGGCAGCGCAGAACGATGTTCTGCTTGACTGCGGGGTTACGCAGGTCCAGGTAGCGGTACTTCAGACGGGTGTTCTCGTCTGCTTCCCTGGACTTGTTGATCTCGAAGGGCAGCTGGTTGTAGCGGCACTTGCCCAGCACCTTGATGGATGCGGGGACCACCTCGATCTCGCCGGTGGCGATCTTCTTGTTCTTGCTCTCGCGCTCACGGACGACGCCCTGGACGGAGATGGTGGTCTCCTTGTTCAGGCCCTTGATGATCTGCATCATCTCGGCGGTCTCGATGACCACCTGGGTGGTGCCGTAGAAGTCGCGCAGGACGACGAAGCCGAAGTTGGAGCCGACCTCACGGACGTTCTCCATCCAGCCGACCAGGGTAACATTTTTACCGGCGTCTGCCAGGCGCAGCTCGCCGCAGTTATGAGTTCTGGACTGGGTCATGGGTATATTCCCTCTCTTATTTCAATAATTTAACCCATACATTATTTCATAAATGACGGGAAATGTCAATCATTAGTGTTTTTTATTTGGGGGTTCAAATTGTAGTTTCTCGTTTGGATTCAAACAACGCACTCACGTACCGATGCGGCAATCTCCCGGTACAACGCCCTGATACGCTGCCTGGAAACGAACGCAGTGCCAGGAGATTGCTGCACATCGCTCATGGGTGCGATAAACTATGCTTGGCGCAGCAAAAAGGAGGGCGCAGCCCTCCTTTTGTTATTCAATTTCCTCTTTCGCAATGGCGGCCAGGCATTTTTCCAGGTACAGCTTCTGGGTCACTGCCACGATACAGCTGTAGAGCAGACGTTTTTCGTCGCTGGCGTCGTCGAAATCCAGTTCTACGGTGTCCGTCAGCTCGAAGGTGAAGCGCAGCAGGTGTTCAAACTGCTGGCAGAAATAGTCGTAGGCCCGCTGGGCGGTATAGGTGCGCTGCTGCAGATGGATGAAATTCATCAGCGCATCCAGGGAGAGCGCGTTTTTTGCCACCGCGATGAAGATCAGATAGGCGATCTGATCCCGGCTGTACTGCTTCTTCACGGGGCTTTCGATCAGGTGTTTTTTTACGTAATTGGAGATCATCGATGCCGTCAGCGCGCCCTCCTGGATGGGATCCAGGTATTCTCCGATGTATTTTGTGACTTGCTCCAGGTAGAGGCCCACGGTGGGGATCTCCTCGTAGCGGGGCAGGCGGAAATGGCGGACGGAGTCGGCAATCAGCTGTTTGTCTTGCGTTTTCATAGATATCACCGCTTGTAATTATAGCGTGTCAAAAAACCGAAGTCAAGGCAGAAAAGGGATTATCAAGTTATCCTTGACAGCATTTGGGGTGGGTGATACAATCTAATCAGGTATTCAAAAACCGATGAAAAGATAAATGAAACAAGAGGGATCGATATGAATTTCAGAATCGTTTGCGACTCTTCCTCCAACATTCTGTCCATGGAGGGAAATTATGCCACCGTGCCCATGAAGGTCAACGCTGACCGGGAATATGTGGACAACGCCCAGCTGGACCTGGCCCAGATGGTGGATGGCCTGAAGCGCCACAAGGGCAAGTCCGGTTCCGCCTGCCCCAACGTGGGCGAGTGGATCGAAGCCTTCGGCGATGCGGAAGCGGTTTTCGGCATCACCATCACCAAGCACCTGTCCGGCAGCTACAACGCCGCCAAGCAGGCAGCCGACATCTACATGGAGAACCACCCCGGCCGGAAGGTCTATATCATCGATTCCCTCTCCACCGGCCCGGAGATGATGATGATCGTGGACAGGATCCGTGCCTGTGAGGCCGAGGGCCTGGATTTCGAAGCCACCAGGGAAAAGGTTCTCGAGTATGCCAACTGCAACCACACCCTCTTCTGCCTGGAGTCCATGATGAACCTGGCAAGAAACGGCCGTGTTCCCATGGCTGTGGCCAAGATCGCCGGTATGCTGGGGATCCGTGTTGTCGGCGACGTGGAGAAGGGCCAGATCACCCCTGTCCACAAGCCCCGGGGTGCTAAGAAGGCCACCCAGACCCTGGTGCAGATGATGAAGGAGCGCGGTTTCTACGACGGCGCGCTGCTGCGCATCGCCCACTGCTTCGCCCAGGAGCAGGCCCTGGCCCTGCGGGACGCCGTGGCTGCCGAGTTCCCCAACATGCGCTTCCATCTGGAGCCCACCACCGCCCTGTGCAGCTTCTACGCCGAAGCCGGCGGCCTGATCATCGGCTTCGAGGGCAAGCTCAACGAGAAGAATGACAACCGGCTGTACTAAGGGGGGATTATGATGAAAAGAGTGATTACCCTGGCCCTGTCCGTGCTGCTGCTGGTGTCCGTGATCCCCATTTCCACTGCAGCCGCCTACGATCCCATTTATGTCACGGATTCCAACGGCATCACCAGCACCGGTGATTTCGATTCCCTGTTCTCCGGGCAGATCATCTATTACCCCGCGTCCATGATGGACAGCGATGATACCTATCCCGTGGTGGTCTGGGCCAACGGCACCATGTGCGCCCCCGCCCTGTACCACTCCCTGCTGTCGAAGATCGCAGCCGGCGGTTACATCGTGGTGACCAACACCAATATGATGTCCGCCGACGGCAAGGCACAGATCGCCTCCGTGGATTTCATTCTGGAAAAGAATGCCGATCCCGACAGCGTCTTCTACCGGAAGGTGGATACGGAGCATATTGCCGCCGCCGGCCATTCCCAGGGCGGCCGCAGCGCCGTCAATGCAGCTGCTGCCGATGGGCGCATCGACTGCGTTCTGTCCATCGCCGGCAGCAACTACACCTCCGAAGCCAAAAAGCTCTCTACCCCCACCTTCTTCATGGCAGGCGGTGCGGATATGATGGTGCTGGCCTCCATGTGGGTCAAGCCCGCCTATAAAAACTGCAAGGGTCCCGCTGTCTACGCCAGCCTGAAGGGGGCGCTGCACACCCGCTGCTGCACCAATGCCGGCGACTATTCCGGCTACGCCGTTGCCTGGTTCGATGCCTGGCTGAAAGATGACGCCGACGCGCTGGATCAGTTCCGCAGCGGCGGCGCCCTGTCCGGCGACAGCAAGTGGAAGGACTTCGCCGCCAAGGGCTTCTGAAACCGCAATAAAAAATCCGCTGCCCACGGGCAGCGGATTTTTCTTGTGATGATCAGTCCTCAAAGGTCAGAACGTCCTGATACTTCTGCTTGAAGATCTCGTAGACGGCGTTCAGGGTGTCCTCATTCTGGACGGACAGGTAGTTCTCGTTCTCCTCGTCAACGGGCTCGACTTCCAGAATGACGATCTCGGTGGAAGCTTCCTCCACGGGCATCAGAACCAGGTATTCCTTACCCTCGTAATCGATGCAGTCCAGGTACTCAAAATCCACGTCCTGGCCGTTCTCGTCGGTCAGGGTCAGGATGCTGGTCTCTTCCTCGTACAGCTCGATGTTTTCCATTTCCTTGTTTTCCATGTGTTCCTCCTTGCCGCTGGGCGGACTTATAATGATGCTTGGAATCATTATATCCTATGGATGCGGGAAATGCAAGAATGATTTACAGCTGGGCCGCTTCTGCGCTTTTCAGCTGCAATTGCAGCTTGTCCGCGATGAGGGCGATGAACTCACTATTGGTGGGCTT
>JAFTVM010000091.1 GCA_017465745.1 Oscillospiraceae bacterium | reverse complement strand
TCCATAGGAAAAAATAATCCGATATTTCCATACACAAAGCTTTTTTCGCATAATCCCCCATTCTTTGCAAACAATAGCGTAGGAAAAAGAAAGCAAGGAGAAGAAAGCGATGAAAGCAACTGGCATTGTAAGACGGGTAGATCCTTGTGTTATAATAGGGCAAACAGAAAAAAGTTGAAAATAACCAGAGTTTCGCTGATTTTGTCCAATATCCAGTTTTTGAAAGTTCTGCTCAACTTTTTCTGTTAATCTGAAACCCGGGAGGTACATACGAAAACAGAAACAACTTTCCAAATTCATACTGCCATAAAAAGCTCCCGGACGGTACCTGTCACACCATCCGGGAGTTTTGCTGTACTCTATCCAACTGCTAAAATTCCAGACACTGTCTGGAAAATTGATTTGCCGTTATTTTCCCTTACCACAGCAGTTTTTGTACTTTCGTCCGCTGCCGCAGGGGCAGGGGGCGTTTTTGGAAGGTTTTCCGGTGATGGTGGGCGTGAGCATCAGATTGGTACGCAGCAGCTGTCCTATGGCTTCAAGAGGATCCCGGTAATCGTCATCAAGGGATACTTCTTCCATGGCATCCGCAAGATCCTGCTGTGGCAGCCCCAATTCGGCGGGGGTATGTCCACGGTGGATGTGGCGGCGGGTATGGTGGCTCAGATTCAGACACAGTCTGATGAACAACTGGAAATTCTGCTGATCTTGGAACCGAATGCCCAGCCTGTGAACATCATCAACAATGTCCGTCAATCGCGCGTCTATTTCCAGTAATCCCTCCACCTCGTCAGCAATCTCCTGGGGCGGACAGTGAAGCTTCCGCTGGGTGTTCTGAAGGAAGTTGAGCAGAGCCAGAAGCTGGGGCGATTTCTCGTGGTAAAAATCATCGGCGTACCTCAAGAATTCTTCCCGGGGAGGGATGTACCATGGCTTTCCTTCCTGCGCGTGTTCCAGCTCATCGTATTCATCGTCACCGAGGGCATACAAGTATTCGGCAATCAATTCCTGATCCATCGGGTCAGATAAGGGTAGCTCCTCATGAAAGATTTTCCGCTGCAAAATAGCGTAGTGATTTGGTTCGTGTGCGATAACGTATGCAGCTTCCAGAAAATCTTCCAGGGAAACAGGCGGGTTCTGATCGTTATAGATCTCAAACAGCTTCCGCAGGGAAATCCTGGCATATAGATTACCGGCGGCATCAAAATAACTGTGGATATTCCGAAAGGTATCCTGTGAAATTCTTAAATTCTCTCGGATTTGAGCCAGAACAGCAGGCGTAAAAGTTTCCGGGAAACCATAATCATCCGTATAGTCGTCAGCAATGTCCCAAATTGTTTTCTGTTTCTCCATGCAGATACAACCTTTCTTAATGTGGTGTACTTTCAAAGCTATTGTACATGTGAAGGGCAGGAACCGTCAAGAGCGGTGTCTGACATTTATGCATTTCAAAAATAACCGACAGTGTCTGTTATTTTTAAGTACACAGATTCGTTCAAAAAACCAGACACTGTCTGGCAAATTGATTTGCTTTAAATTTGAAGATACTTTTCGATATCACTCATTAGACCTGTTGCAATTTACAAAAGCCCCATGTTTTATTCTTGGAGATGCCCAGCCTTCCGTAAATCTTCCTTCATAACCGGAAGGTTTTGCGGTGTACATACCAGTAAGCAGAAAACTCCCGTGCCATAAATGCCAGGTAGGGATTTTTGCTGCCTGCCGCTTATTCAGATGTTCGTAATGTAAAATGCCCTATACTTTCTTTACGCAGGTTTCGAATGGATTTTACCGGCACTTGGTTTCGGATTTTACAACCGGTTTGTATACTGAATGCTGTGCAAAGCACAAACTCAAATAAAAAACGGAGGAATCCACAATGAAGAAAATCATGGCTGCTTTTCTGGCTGTGTGCATGATGCTGACTCTCTTTGTCGGCTGCGGCAACCAGAACCAGGCAAATGAAACCACTGTCAATAACGAAACTGATCCTATCACTCATGTGACGGAACCGACGGATACCCTGTCTGCGCCCAAGTATGTGTTCCTGTTCATCGGCGACGGCATGAGCTATCCCCAGATCCAGTCCACTGCCGATTATCTGGGTGCACTGACCGATGAAGACTACTTCATGGCACAGCCCAGCCTGGACGACAACCAGGGCGCAACTCTGGATGGCCCTCAGTACCTGAACTTCATGAACTTTGAAGCAGCAGGTTCTGCCGTGACCTATGACTCCAACTCCTTTGCCCCTGACTCCGCATCCACCGCAACTTCTATTTCCACCGGTCACAAGACCTACTCCGGTACCATCAATATGGACGAGACCGGTACCACTGCCTACGAGACCATCGCAGAGAAGGTCCACGAGCAGCTGGGCATGAAGGTGGGCGTCATCTCTTCCGTCAACCTGAACCATGCCACTCCCGCCGCCTTCTACGCCCATCAGGCAAGCCGCAACAACTACTACGAGATCGGCGTGGAGCTGGTGGAATCCGGCTTTGAATACTTCGCAGGCGGCGGCCTGAAGAAGGTCGAAGGCTACGATGCTGAGAATCCCATGACCAACCTGTATGATCTGGCTGAGGAGGCTGGCTACAAGGTCACCTTCACCAATGCCGATGCCAAAGCAGTCACCGCTGCCAACAGCAAGGTCATCCTGATCGACGAATACCTGGCCGATTCTGACGCCATGGCTTATGAGATCGACCGCACTGACGATATGTGGTCCCTGGCTGACTATGTGGAGAAGGGCATCGAGGTCCTGGATAACGACAAGGGCTTCTTCATGATGTGCGAAGGCGGCAAGATCGACTGGGCCTGCCATGCCAACGACGCTGCTTCTTCCATCAACGATACCGTGGCCCTGGCTGATGCCGTGCAGGTTGCCATTGATTTCGCAGCCCAGCACCCCGAAGAGACTCTGATCATCGTCACCGGCGACCATGAGACCGGCGGCTTGACTATCGGTTTCGCAGGCACCGACTATGATACCTACCTGACCCTGCTGGAAAGCCAGAAGATCTCCTTCCAGAAGTTTGATGACGACTACATCGCCGCTTACAAGGAGAACGGCACTACCTTCGAGGAAGCTCTGGCTGACATCGAAGCCCTGTTTGGCCTGAAGGCTGAGGGGAAGGAAGGCGACAAGCTGGTGCTGACTGCTTATGAGCTGGAGCAGCTGCGTATTGCTTACGAGAAGAGCGTCAATGGCACCGAGACCGGTGCGGACGCCCAGCTGGAATACGTGATGTACGGCACTTACAATCCCCTGTCCGTGACGCTGACCCACATCCTGAACAACAAGTCCGGCGTTTCCTTCACTTCCTACTGCCATACCGGCCTGCCCGTTGCCGTGCTGGCTGAGGGTGTCAATGCAGAAGTCTTTAATGGCTACTATGACAACACCGACATCTTCAATAAGCTGGCAGAAATGCTGAACATCCACTAACCCACCAACCGACACCCCTGCCGCCAGGCGGGGGTGTTTTCATGGAGAACGATATGAGTAAAGAAAAAATGAAATACGGCGCTCCCGTGCTGGTCTGCATCCTGCTGATTGCGGTGCTGCTCCTACTTCCAACAGGATACGAGGATGCCGTTCAATACCAAAATGCCGAACGATGCAGGGCGGATGTAACAGCGGTGGATAATTCCGCCATCGTGGATACCGGGCTGGTACGCTCCGGGGAGCAGCGCTGTACTCTGGTTTTCACGGACGGCGAATTCAAGGGACAGACCGCCGTGGGCGTCAATATGCTTCAGGGCAGCCTGGAGCAGGACAAGCTCTTTGAAATCGGCGACAAGGCGCTGGTGGTCATCAGCCATGACGGGGAGAACATTACCAATGTGACTATGATCGATCATTACCGTATCTCCTGGGAACTGGTGATGGCGGCCATGTTTGTGGTATTTCTGGTGCTGTTTGCGGGAAAGACCGGCCTGCGGGCGATTTTTTCTTTCGCACTGACGGTGCTGGCCATCTGGAAGCTGCTGGTTCCGCTCTATTTGAAGGGCTTCAATCCCATCTGGATCGGTCTGGCAGTGACACTGCTGCTGACGACCATGATCATCGCTCTGGTCTACGGATTTGACCGGCGGTGCGCGGCGGCAGTCAGCGGCTCGTTTCTGGGTATTCTGGTGACGGCAGTGCTGGGTATCGCATTTACGGATCTGTTCAAGATCCATGGCGCGGTCATGGCCTATTCCGAAAGTTTGCTGTACGCCGGGTTCCAGGATCTGAACCTGACGCAGATCTTTATGGCCTCCATTTTTCTGGGCTCCTCCGGCGCGGTGATGGATCTTTCCGTGGACATTACCTCCGCAGTCCATGAAGTGGTGGAGAAAAAACCGGATATTCGCCCCTGGGAGGCGGTAAAATCCGGCATGAATGTGGGGCGGGCTGCCATGGGCACCATGACCACCACGCTGTTGCTGGCCTATTCCGGCGGCTATATTGCCCTGCTGATGGTCTTCATGGCTCAGGGAACGCCTATCGAGCATATCCTGAATTACAAATATGTGGCAGCAGAGATCATCCACACTGTTATTGGCTCCTTCGGTCTGGTGAGTGTGGCACCCTTTACGGCAATGTGTGCAGGACTGATGCTGACAAAGAAGTAATACATCCATTCGGCTTACAGCTTTGTAAGCCGAATTTTACATTTGCGTGAATCATTTGACAAAGATTTTACCACCCTGCGGTTTCTCATTTTACATCCAAAGCGTATGATGAACTCATAAAGAACGCAAGTTCAAAACCAAAAAACAAAGGAGATTCTTACTTATGAAAAAGTTTATCAGCATTCTTCTGGTGGCAGTCATGGCGCTGAGCCTGGCAGCCTGCGGCGGCGGGGATAAGGTTTCCACCGACGGCTCCACCTCCATGGAGAAGGTTATCGGCGCGCTGAAGGAGACCTTCGAGGGCGCGAACAGCGGCGTGGAAGTCACCTACAATCCCAGCGGTTCCTCCGCCGGTATCACCGCTGTTCTGGAAGGCCGCTGCGACATCGGCCTGGCTTCCCGTAACCTGAAGGACGAGGAAAAGGCTCAGGGTCTGACCGAGACCATCCTGGCCTACGACGGCATCGCCGTCATCGTCAATCCTGAGAATACCGTGGAAGACCTGACTGTTGAGCAGATCGCTGCCATCTACACTGGTGCCATCACCAACTGGTCCGAGGTTGGCGGCGAAGATCTGGAGATCGTCCTCATCGGACGTGAAGCCAGCTCCGGTACCCGCGACGGCTTCGAGTCCGTCACCGGCACCGAGGACGCCTGCCAGTACCGTCAGGAGCTGACCTCCACTGGCGACGTCATCACCGCTGTTTCCCAGAACCCCGGTGCCATCGGCTACGCTTCCGTTGCTTCCGTCAAGGACACTGTCAAGGCTCTGAAGGTCGGCGGCGTGGCACCCACCAGCGATACCGTCAAGGACGGCTCCTACGCCATCCAGCGTCCCTTCGTCCTGGCTACCAAGGCTGACGCCCAGCTGAGCGAGACCGCCCAGGCATTCTTCGACTACATCACCTCCGCCGAGGCAAATGAAGTCATCGCTGCTGCCGGTGTTGTTCCTGCCAACTAAGTAAATCAAAATCGCCCCCTCGCAAGAGGGGGCGTATACAAAGCCGAAATGTAAAATCTTTGATTTGAATTTGAATGTTATGAAAAAGAAAAGTAATTTCCTTGAAAATTTTGTCCACGGGATCTTCCTGCTGCTGGGTCTCATTACGGTTGGCTGTGTGCTGCTGATCACGGTGTATCTGGTGGTTTCCGGTATCCCTGCTATCCGGGAGATCGGCATTGTGGATTTTCTCTTCGGCGATACCTGGGAGTCCGCTGCGGCGGAGCCTCAGTACGGCATCCTGCCCTTTATCCTCACCAGTATTTACGGCACCGCCGGTGCCATCGCCCTGGGCGTTCCTGTCGGTTTCCTGACCGCTGTGTATCTTGCCAAGATGGCCCCCAAGCGTGTCAAGGAGGTCATGGGTCAGGCTGTGTCCATGCTGGCGGGTATCCCCTCCGTGGTTTACGGTCTGGTGGGTATGATGGTGTTGGTTCCAGGAATCCGGAAGCTGTTTAATATCCCCGACGGTGCCAGTCTGTTCGCTGCTATCATCGTCCTCGCCATCATGATCCTGCCCTCCATCATCAAAATGTCCGTCACCGCACTGGAAGCCGTTCCCAAGGAATACGAGGACGCCTCCCTGGCTCTGGGTGCTACCCCTGAGGAGACCTATTTCCGTGTCAGCGTTCCTGCGGCAAAGAGCGGTATCGCAGCAGCGGTGGTGCTGGGCGTAGGCCGTGCCATCGGCGAAGCCATGGCCGTCATGATGGTGGCAGGCAACGCTGCCAATATGCCCGATTCCCTGTTCCAGTCCGTCCGCTTCCTGACCACTGCCGTGGCTTCCGAAATGGCCTATTCCAGCGGCTTGCAGCGTCAGGCACTGTTCTCCATCGCGCTGGTGCTGTTCCTGTTTATCATGCTCATCAATGCGGTGCTGAACTTCTTCCTGAAGGGAGAAAAGAAATGAGCAGAGTAAAGCATCACAATCTGTTTTCCTGGACGCTCCGGGGAAAGCCTTATTTGATTCTATCCGGAATCAATCTGGCTGTTTTTATCCTGCTGATGGGAGTAATGTAATATGACAACAAAAAGAAATGCGTATATTTGGACTATGCGTGTGCTGATGTGGCTGGCCACGCTGGTCACCGGGGCACTGACCCTGTTTATTGTTTCCTATGTGCTGATTCAGGGTATTCCCCACATCACCTGGGAATTCTTAAGCACGAAACCCAGTTACTTAACGGAAACGATCGGTATTCTCCCTGACATCCTGAACACGGTTTATATCGTCATTGCCACCCTGGTCATTGTGATCCCCCTGGGCGTTGGCGCAGCCGTCTATCTGACCGAGTATGCCACCAACCAGAAGGTGGTGGGCATCATTGAGTATGCAGCCGAGGCCCTCAGCGGCATTCCTTCCATCATCTATGGTCTGGTGGGTATGCTGATGTTTTCCAACAATTTCGGTACCTGCCTGATGGCGGGCGCGTTGACTCTGGCCATCATGAATTTGCCTACCATCATGCGTAACACCCAGGAGAGCCTGAAAACCGTACCCCAGTCCTATCGCGAGGGTGCTTTCGGTCTGGGCGCAGGCAAGTGGCGTGTGATCCGCACCGTGGTGCTGCCCAATTGCGTGGACGGCGTTATCACCGGCTGCATCCTGTCCGTTGGCCGTATCCTGGGTGAATCTGCCGCCCTATTGTTCACTGCGGGTTTTGCTCACAGCCTGAACGGCTTCATTGAGGGCTTAAGCAGCGCGGGCGCAACGCTGACGGTCGCCCTCTATGTCTACGCTAAGGAGCAGGGCGAGTTCGGTGTGGCCTTCGCTATTGCCGCTATCCTGATGGTGCTGGCATTTGCCATCAATCTGTCCGCCACCGCCGTGACGAAGCATTTTCAGAAGAAGAACGCTGTGTAAAAGGAGTATATATGAACAATCCGATTATTACCGTCCGGGACCTGAACCTGTGGTATGGTCAGGCCCAGGCGCTGAAAAATATAAATATCGATATCCCTGAAAAGTCCATCACTGCCCTCATCGGCCCCTCCGGCTGCGGCAAGTCCACGTTTCTCAAAACCCTGAACCGGATGCAGGATCTGGTGCCCAGTGTCAAGATCACCGGCGAAGTCATGTACGAAGGTCAGAATATCTTCGATGCCGAGGTCAATAACCTGCGCAAGGAGATCGGCATGGTCTTCCAGAAGCCCAATCCCTTTCCCATGAGCATCTACGACAACATCGCCTACGGTCCCCGGACCCACGGTATCACCAACAAGGCTCAGCTGGACGACATCGTGGAAAAGGCCCTCCGGGGTGCCGCCATCTGGGACGAGGTCAAGGACCGACTGAAAAAGAACGCCCTGGGCATGTCCGGCGGTCAGCAGCAGCGGCTTTGTATCGCCCGGGCTCTGGCTGTGGAACCCAAGGTGCTGCTGATGGACGAACCCACCTCCGCTCTGGACCCCATCTCCACCAGCCGCATCGAAGACCTGGCCATGGACCTGAAAAAAGACTACACCATCGTCGTCGTCACACATAACATGCAACAGGCTGTCCGTATTTCCGACCAGACCGCATTTTTCCTGCTGGGCGATCTGGTGGAATTCGGCAAGACCGAGGAGATGTTCTCCCAGCCCAGAGACAAGCGGACGGAAGACTACATCACCGGCAGATTCGGTTAAGGAGGTTTTATCGTGAGAAATCATTTTGATAATCAGCTGGCCCTACTCAATCAGGAAATGATCCGGATGGGCGGGCTGTGCGAGGAAATTATTGAACTGGTGGCAAAGGCGCTGACCGGCTGGGAGGATGACCTCCTGAACCGTGTTGCTGTTCTGGGTAATGGGATCGATGAAAGCGAGCGCAATATTGAGTCCCTGTGCCTGAAGCTCCTGCTCCAGCAGCAGCCCGTGGCCCGGGATCTGCGGGTCATTTCCGCCGCCATGAAGATGATCACCGACATGGAGCGGATCGGCGACCAGGCCGAGGACATTGCTGAGATCATTACCCACCTGAACTGCCGGGTGGAGCATGAGTCCGTTCAGATCCGGGAAATGGCAGAGGCCACCATGCGCATGGTCCGGGAGGCGGTGGATGCCTATGTGAAGCAGGATCTGGATCTGGCAAAGAAGGTCATGAAGCACGACGACATCGTGGACGACTATTTTGTGGCGATCAAGAAGGGGCTCATCGCCATCATCGCCGCCAACCCCGACGACGGCGAATATGCCCTGGATCTGCTGATGATCGCCAAGTACTGCGAGCGCATCGGCGACCACTGCACCAACATTGCCGAGTGGGTGGAGTTCTCCGTCACCGGCCAGCATAAGAGCTGCCAATGATCTGGTGTGTGGAGGATGATCCCAGCATCCGTGAGATTATCGTTTACGCGCTGCGCTCCACCGGCCTGGAAGCCCATGGCTTCGAGGATGGCAATGTGTTCTGGGAAGCACTCCAGGAGCGCAGTCCGGATCTGGTGGTGCTGGATGTGATGCTGCCGGGGATCGACGGCATTGAGCTGCTGACCCGGATGAAGGCACTGGCCCAGTTCCGGGATATTCCCGTCATCATGGCAACCGCCAAGGGAACGGAGTACGACAAGGTCCAAAGTCTGGATCTTGGTGCCGACGACTATCTGGTGAAGCCTTTCGGCATGATGGAGATGGTTTCCAGGGTCAAGGCTGTTCTGCGCCGCTGCCAGCCCAGAGAGAAGTCCAAGCTGCTGAAACTGGACGAGCTGGTGGTGGATCTGGATCAGCACACCGTGACCATTGCCGGGGAGCGTGTGATCCTGACTTATAAGGAATATGAGCTGCTGAAGCTGTTCCTGTCCCACCGGGGTGTTGCATTTACCCGGGAGCAGCTTCTTGCCAAGGTCTGGAATACGGACTATGCGGCAGAAACCCGGACGGTGGATATGCATATCCGAACCCTGCGCCAGAAGCTGGGCGGCTATGGCAGTATCATTGAAACGGTCCGCAATGTGGGTTACCGTCTGGAGGGTCGGCATGACCAGTAAGATCTTCCGTTCCACAGTTTTTGTTGCGGCCATCGTTCTGCTGTGTTCCCTAAGCATCATCATGGGCGCGCTGTACGATTATTTCGATGATGTGCAGACAGCCCAGCTTCAGGACGAGCTGAGCCTGGCTGCATTAGGAACGGAAGGGAGTGGGCTGGATTTTCTGCAAAAGGCGGAACCCAGCCGCTTTCGCCTGACTTGGGTGGCGTGTGATGGCAGCGTGATGTATGATACCCACGCAGATGCATCCGGAATGGAGAATCACGCAGACAGGGAAGAGATCCGGGAAGCCATGGAAACCGGGAGCGGTGAAGCAATCCGGGAATCTGACACCCTGCTGGAACGGACAGTCTACGAAGCAAAAAGATTGAATGACGGCAGTGTCCTGCGGATCTCCGTCAGCCAGAAGACGCTGATGATCCTGGTGGTGGGGATGCTCCAGCCAATCTGCCTGGTGGCGTTGATCGCCCTGATCCTGTCTGCGATTCTGGCAAACAGAATGTCCAGAAAGGTCATGGAACCTCTGAACAATCTGGATCTGGAACACCCTTTGGAAAACGATACCTATGAGGAATTGTCGCCGCTTCTGAACCGGATCCATCAGCAGCATAAGCAGATCGCTTCCCAACTGCGAAAGCTCCAATATAAGACCGACGAATTTGCGCAGACCACCGCCCATATGCAGGAAGGCCTGGTGCTGCTGGACAGTTACAGTAACGTGTTGAGCATCAACCCGGCAGCCAAGGCGTTGTTCGGAGCAGACGATGACTGCATCGGCAAAAATTTCTGCACCGTGGACCGCAAACAGGACATGTCCGCCGCTGTGGAGGCAGCTTTCAGGGATGGTCGCCATGAAACCAAGGCCTGCCGCGGCAGCAGGGAGTACCAGTTCCGCCTGAGCCGCATCGAATCCCAGGAAAAAGTCATCGGTCTGGTGATCCTGGCCTTCGACATTACAGATGTCCGCAACGCCGAGCGCAGCCGCCGGGAGTTTTCAGCCAATGTGTCCCATGAGCTGAAAACGCCGCTGCAATCCATCATCGGCAGCGCGGAGCTGCTGGAAAGCGGACTGGTACAGTCGGAGGACACGGCAAGGTTCCTGGGACATATCCGTAAGGAAGCAAGCCGTCTGGTGGCACTGATCGGGGACATCATCCGCCTTTCCCACCTGGACGAGGGTGTGGAGGTTCCCAAGGAAGAAGTGGACCTGCTGGCCGTTGCGGAAGAGGTGGCGGCATCGCTGCGGATTTTGGCGGAGGAAAAGCAGGTGACCATCCATACAATGGGAGAACATTGCACCGTCCGGGGCATCCGGGGACTGCTCTATGAGATTGTGCAGAATCTGGGCAGCAATGCGGTGAAATATAATGTGGAAAGCGGCCGGGTGGACATCAGCGTGAAGAACGTGGATGGCCATGTTGTCCTTCGGGTGTCCGATACCGGCATCGGCATCCCAGCGGCGCACCAGAGCCGGGTCTTTGAGCGCTTCTACCGGGTGGACAAGAGCCACTCCAAGCAGTCCGGCGGCACCGGATTGGGACTGAGCATCGTCAAGCACGCCGCTCAGTATCACAACGCCCGATTGAATCTGCAAAGTGCCCCCGGCGTGGGTACGACGATAGTCGTGACGTTCTAAGCTCACCAGGATTATGCGATAAAAATATGTCCGGAGTCCAGCACCATCAGAAGCGTATTTCTGGTGGTGCTGTTTTCTATAAGAACCTAAAATCAAGAAACATTTGTATATTTTACGAAAGGGGGTGATTTTGTGCATAAGGTTATTTATGAAGGCAAGGAATACGAATTATCCGATGAGGAGATGGCAGCATTGGAATCTGCAACTGAGCTGATTAAGCGAGGCAAGGAAGCAGATTGGAGGTCGATCGATATTTCGGAGTTGACAGACATCAGAACGGTAGATATTGATACGGGGAAGCCGTTGCTGTTTCGCATCATGGACTATGTGAATCAGGTAAAGAATCCCTACTGCTTCCGGGTCGGCGATGTCAAGGTGCGTATGTCTTATGCCGATACAGATCGAACGCTGACAGACAATTTCATTGATATGTTCTTTAGAGAACATCCGGAATTCCGTCGGCATGACCCGGACAAGCCGGGTGGTACCGGCGGCAGATAGTCTGAACATATCTCCAATGCAGGGTGTGGTTAGTATTGGATCAACAGAAAAGCAGAATCCCGGAGTTTCGCTGATTTTGTCCAATTTTCAGATTTGAGAGTTCGCTTATGTGTTTTCTGTTGCTCCCACAGAAGGAGGCGTATATCAGAAACAAAGATACCGGACGGTTGTAGTTACGCCGTCCGGTATCTTTGTAAATGATTATGGGATTCATGATGGAGAATTCACTCATAATTTGCAAAAAATGAGTGATACTACTAAGGCTGAATCGAGGGAGGGGAAGAAATGTGGTATACAGTAACAGGAACAGCAGCGTATTATTTGGGCGATTTGGATGATACTAACCGAAGGCAATTACAATACGACCTCAATAGTGCCATGTGTTTTGTGTAGACAAATTATAAATAAATGAGAAAAGTTATAAAAACATCGAAAAGTACTACGAAATAACAACAAATTGGAACGAAATGAAAGAGAATGTAAAAAGAACAAATTCTTTCAAAAAACAAGCATATTTCTTAATTAATAGTAAAATTCCAAACAATTTGATTAAAAAGAGGTAATAACATGAAAGCAACTGGCATTGTAAGACGGGTGGATGACCTGGGGCGGATCGTCATTCCCAAGGAGATCCGGCGCACGCTCCGGATCCGGGAGGGCGACCC
>JAFTVM010000043.1 GCA_017465745.1 Oscillospiraceae bacterium | reverse complement strand
TAGGGGACGGGTCACCCGTCCCGGCGGTAAAACCTGGCGAATTGACATTTGTATCGGCGAATTCGTAATCGGAAGGTTCACGGGACGGGGAACCCGTCCCCTACATTGGTGTACCATATCGGAACGATAAACTACAATTTACATTGCTTTCCGTGCCTGCACCAGCTGTACCGCCGTCACCGCCAGGATGGGGGAGAGGATCATGCCCATCAGGCCCCAGAGCCGGTAGCCGGCATAGAGGGCGATGAGGGTCACCAGGGGATCCAGCCCCAATTGCCGGCCCACCAGTCTTGGCTCCAGCAGGGAGCGGATCAGCGTCAGAGCGCCGTACAGCCCCAGCAGGCCGAAGGCCCGGGCGGCGTCTCCCTGGAGGAAGGATACCAGGCTCCAGGGCACCAGCACAGTTCCGGTGCCCAGGATGGGAAAGGCGTCCACCAGGGCCACGGCCACCGCCCACAGGGGGGCGTAGCGGATGCCCAGCAGGAGGAAGCCCGCCGTCACGATGGCCCAGGTCACACCGGAGAGCTTCATCTGAGCCTTCAGCCAGCCGAAGACGGCGGTTTTCATACCCCGCAGAGTCTCCAGGGCGGGGCGCAGCTTCTCAGTGGGGAAGCGGCCGCGCAGCCATGCTTTCCATTTCGGCAGCTTGGCGGAGATCATGAAGCTGGCGATGATGCCGGTGCCGAAGCCCAGAGCACTGTCGGGCAGCCTGCCGATGATCCCGGTGGCCAGCGACAGAAGCCAGCGGGTGACTCTATCCAGCAGGGCGGAGCCGCCGGAGAAGAGGCTTTCCACCTGTTCGGTCAGCAGGGGGCGGATGGCTTCCGGGGAATTGGAGACCAGGTCTGTCAGAAAAATCTCCAGGGATTCCATGCCGCCCTTTGCTGCTTCCAGCAGCTCCGGCAGTACATTTGCCAGCAGTCCCAGCTCCCGGAAGACAAAGGCGCACAGGGCCGCGATCAGCAGCGTGACGATGGCGAAGGTCAGCGTGACGCCAACCCCGGCAGCGACGCCCCGGGGCAGGCGGCGGCTCAGCAGGGCCACCAGCGGCTCCGCCGCCAGGGCCAGTCCCGCTCCCAGCAGGAACGGCAGCGCCGCCGGCAGCAGAAAGCGTACCGCCAGGTACGCCAGTAGTGCACAAAAAGCGTAAAAAAGATAATTTCGGGACCCGGCAGACAAGCCGCAGCCCTCCTTTCTCGGAAAAATGACCAAATCGGGGGTTGCATTTTTGGAAATGTGTGCTACAATAGCGGTGGATATATGTGCTTGACACATGGACAATTACGATTATGCGTTTCTGAGGAGGACCGCTATGAATAAACCCAAGTACTACATCGTGGAGGCGTCCGCTCTGCCTGAGGTTTTCGTCAAGGTTGCGGAGGCCAAGCGCCTGCTGTCCACCGGTGAGGCGGCCACCGTCAATGAAGCCACCCGCATGACTGAGATCAGCCGCAGTGCGTTCTACAAATACCGGGATTCCGTCCTGCCCTTCCAGAACATGATGACCGGCCGGATCATCACCTTCCAGATCATGCTTCACGACGTTCCCGGCGTGCTGTCCGGCATCCTGCAGACCTTTGCCTACGAGAAGGTCAATATCCTGACCATCAACTCCACCATCCCCACCAACGGCGCCGCCCTGGTGACCATCACTGCAGAGACCATGGACATGACCATGTCCCTGGAGGAGCTGATCCGCGTCCTCAGCGAAACCAAGGGCGTGGTGAAGGCCGAAGTCGTGGCCGGCTAATTGAAACCGCCATCAAAACCGCTGTCCGAAGGGACGGCGGTTTTCTTTTTCCGTCACCTTTCGCATATCTTCTGAATAAGATAGCTGCGTAAAGGAGGGAGTGTTATGCTGATCGTTCAAAAATATGGAGGGACCTCCCTGGGGGATGGGGACCGGGTGAGGGCGGCTGCCCGGCGGGTGGC
Organism: Oscillospiraceae bacterium; assembly: GCA_017465745.1. Lineage (GTDB taxonomy): Bacteria > Bacillota > Clostridia > Oscillospirales > Oscillospiraceae > Faecousia. Next base: position 839 of record JAFTVM010000043.1, on the reverse strand, counting down.
GGAGCTGCACCAGCAGGGGGCGCAGATGGTGGTGGTGGTCTCCGCCCAGGGGGAGATGACAGATCTGCTTATCGAAAAGGCTGCTCAGGTCAACCGCCGGGGAAACCTCCGGGAGATGGACGCATATCTGGCTGCGGGGGAGCAGATGTCGGCAGGCCTCATGGCCATGGCCATCGGGGCGCTGGGGTGTCCCGCCGTGAGTCTGACGGGCCGCCAGGCGGGGATCGTCACCGACGGCGTCCACGGAAACGCCCGGATCCTGGACATTGATGTGTCCCGGATCAAAAAGGAACTGGGCAGCGGCAAAGTCGTGGTGGTGGCGGGATTCCAGGGCTGCGGCCCCGGAGACGATGTGACCACCCTGGGCCGGGGCGGCTCGGATACCACGGCGGTGGCCCTGGCCGCCTGGCTGAAGGCGGACCGCTGCCAGATCTTCACCGACGTGGACGGGGTTTATAACCGGGATCCGAGGCTCTTCCCCGACGCAAAGCGGTTTTCCAGGATCAGTTACGAGCATATGCTGCGGCTCATCGAAAACGGCGCCCAGGTGCTTCACGACCGCAGTGTGGAATTCGCCCGGGATGCGCAGCTGCGGGTGGAGGTGCTGTCGGCCTTTACCGGTGCGCCGGGCACCATCGTGGGACCATAGGATATTCTTGACGGGATTACCATAAGATATTCCATCAGAGGAGTGGGAATTCAAATTGTAGTTTATCGTTCCGATATGGTACACCAATGTAGGGGACGGGTTCCCCGTCCCGTGAACCTTCCGATTACGAATTCGCCGATACAAATGTCAATTCGCCAGGTTTTACCGCCGGGACGGGTGACCCGTCCCC
>JAFTVM010000003.1 GCA_017465745.1 Oscillospiraceae bacterium | reverse complement strand
GGGACGGGTCGCCCGTCCCGGCGGTAAAACCTGGCGAATTGACATTTGTATCGGCGAATTCGTAATCGGAAGGTTCACGGGACGGGGAACCCGTCCCCTACATTGGTGTACCATATCGGAGCGATAAACTACAATTTGAACGCCTCCTTGCCGGGGGCGCGGTGTCTGAACGGCTGCGATTCATATTCTGTCGAACCGCCGCCGGGGTTTCGGTGGATTTCGTGCAGAAACTGGGAGAATTTAACATATATTCATTTATTTTAGCAAAATATACTTCATTTTTATCAAAATAGTTGCAATTCCTTTTCGCTCATGGTATACTATTTGGGCGATATACCCATATCGCCTGACAATCGCAACTCTTTTGGGCGTCGGAATGCGCCCATACGATTTTAGAAAGGGGTAATTACCAATGCACAAGTATGTTTACCTGTTCACCGAGGGCAACGGCAACATGCGTGAGCTGCTGGGCGGCAAGGGCGCCAACCTGGCAGAAATGACCAACATCGGTCTGCCCGTTCCTCAGGGCTTCACCATCTCCACCGAGGCCTGCACCCAGTACTACGAAGACGGCCGCCAGATCAACGCTGACATCCAGGCCGAGATCATGGAATACGTCGAGAAGCTGGAAGCCATCACCGGCAAGAAGTTCGGCGACAAGGAGAATCCTCTGCTGGTCTCCGTCCGTTCCGGCGCCCGCGCCTCCATGCCCGGCATGATGGACACCATCCTGAACCTGGGTCTGAATGAGGACGTGGTCAACGTTCTGGCTGAGAAGTCCGGCAACCCCCGCTGGGCCTACGACTGCTACCGCCGTTTCATCCAGATGTACTCCGACGTCGTTATGGAAGTCGGCAAGAAGTACTTCGAGGTCCTCATCGACGAGATGAAGGAGAAGAAGGGCGTCAAGCAGGACGTGGAGCTGACCGCCGAGGATCTGAAGGAGCTGGCTGAGCAGTTCAAGGCTGAGTACAAGTCCAAGATCGGCGTCGACTTCCCCTCCGATCCCAAGGAGCAGCTGATGGGCGCCATCAAGGCTGTTTTCCGTTCCTGGGACAACCCCCGCGCAAATGTCTACCGTCGTGACAACGACATTCCCTACTCCTGGGGCACCGCCGTCAACGTCCAGTCCATGGCCTTCGGCAACATGGGTGACGACTGCGGCACCGGCGTCGCCTTTACCCGCGACCCCGCCACCGGCGAGAAGAAGCTGATGGGCGAGTTCCTGACCAACGCACAGGGCGAAGACGTCGTCGCCGGCGTCCGTACCCCCATGCCCATCGCCGAGATGGCTGACAAGTTCCCCGAAGCTTTCAAGCAGTTCGTGGAAGTCTGCCAGATCCTGGAGAACCACTACCATGACATGCAGGACATGGAGTTCACCGTCGAGCACGGCAAGCTGTACATGCTGCAGACCCGTAACGGCAAGCGTACCGCTCCCGCCGCCCTGCAGATCGCTGTCGATCTGGTGGCTGAGGGCCACAAGACCGAGGCCGAGGCCGTTCTGATGATCGATCCCAGAAACCTGGACACCCTGCTGCATCCCCAGTTCGACACCAAGGCTCTGAAGGCCGCTACTCCCATCGGCCGCGGTCTGGGCGCTTCTCCCGGAGCTGCCTGCGGCCAGGTCGTCTTCTCCGCTGAGGACGCCGAGGCCTGGAAGAACGCCGGCAAGAAGGTCGTTCTGGTCCGTCTGGAGACCTCTCCCGAGGACATCACCGGCATGAAGGCCGCTCAGGGCATCCTGACCGTCCGCGGCGGTATGACCTCCCACGCAGCCGTCGTTGCCCGCGGCATGGGCAAGTGCTGCGTCTCCGGCTGCGGCGACATCAACATGGACGAGGAGAACAAGCAGTTCACCCTGGCAGGCAAGACCTACCACGAGGGCGACTGCATCTCCATCGACGGCTCCACCGGCAACATCTACGACGGCCTGATCCCCACCGTGGATGCTGAGATCTCCGGCAACTTCGGCACCATCATGGGCTGGGCTGACAAGTTCCGCGCCCTGAAGGTCCGCACCAACGCCGACACCCCCGCCGACGCCAAGAAGGCCCGGGAGCTGGGCGCAGAAGGCATCGGCCTGTGCCGTACCGAGCACATGTTCTTCGAGGCTGACCGTATCGCTGCATTCCGCGAGATGATCTGCTCCGACACCGCCGAAGAGCGCGAGGCCGCTCTGGCCAAGATCCTGCCCTACCAGCAGTCCGACTTCGAGAAGCTGTACGAGGCTCTGGAAGGCATGCCCGTCTGCATCCGCTTCCTGGATCCCCCCCTGCACGAGTTCGTCCCCACCACCGAGGAGGACATCGCTGCTCTGGCCGCTACCCAGGGTAAGACCGTTGAGCAGATCAAGGCCATCATCACCGGCCTGCACGAGTTCAACCCCATGATGGGCCACCGTGGCTGCCGTCTGGCCGTCACCTACCCCGAGATCGCCAAGATGCAGACCTCCGCTGTCATCCGCGCCGCCATCAATGTCCAGAAGGCTCATCCCGACTGGAACCTGGTTCCCGAGATCATGATCCCCCTGGTGGGCGACGTCAAGGAGCTGAAGTACGTCAAGAAGGTCGTCGTGGAGACCGCCAATGCCGAGATCGCTGCTGCCGGCGCTGAGCTGAAGTACGAGGTCGGTACCATGATCGAGATCCCCCGCGCCTGCCTGACCGCTGACGAGATCGCACAGAACGCTGACTTCTTCTGCTTCGGTACCAACGACCTGACCCAGATGACCTTCGGCTTCTCCCGTGATGACGCCGGCAAGTTCCTGAACGCTTACTATGATACCAAGATCTTTGAGAACGATCCCTTCGCAAAGCTGGATCAGACCGGTGTTGGCAAGCTGATGAACATGGGCGTGACCCTGGGCCGCGCCAACAACGATCATCTGCACATCGGCATCTGCGGCGAGCACGGCGGCGATCCCACGTCCGTGGAGTTCTGCCACAAGCTGGGCCTGGACTACGTCTCCTGCAGCCCCTTCCGCGTCCCCATCGCAAGACTGGCCGCCGCTCAGGCTGCCATCAAAACTGGGGAGGCATAAGCTGTACTTCGAATTTTCCATCGGTTTCGAGGAAGCGCAGAAGTATAGACGTGCCAACGGACAGATTCTCCGCCGCAACCAGTGGCAGGATCTGACCTGTCAGGTTTATATCTAATAAATGGCAATGCGCCTACCGTCCAAGGACGGTAGGCGCATTTTTCGTTGGGCGACCGCAATCGCCGTAATCTGCGGGCTTTGTAGCCGTTTACGGAACTGGGACCGAGGGAACCCTCGCCGGGAGAATCTGTGTGGGCTACAAACGGGTGCTTTGCAGCCGCATTGAATGTTTTCGTTATCTGCACTACACTAGGCCAAAAGGGTTAATGTGGATTATCTTTACCAAGCACAAATATGTTGAGAAAAACAGAGCAATCGTGTATAATGAAAGGTAATGTTTTGTTTCCTGGAAGGAGTGGTACTTTGTTAACTTGTGTTGAGATATGTGCAGGAGCTGGTGGGCAAGCACTCGGTTTGGATTATGCAGGATTTGAACATGTTGCTCTTGTTGAATATGAGTCCGAATATTGTGAAGTATTAAAGAATAACCGTCCTGATTGGAACGTAATTTGTGCTGACGTTCATAATTTCGATGGCACGCCCTACAAAGGCGTAGATCTTCTGGCTGGTGGCGTACCCTGTCCCCCCTTTTCCAAGGCGAGCAAGCAGTTGGGGCAGGATGACGAGAGGGATCTATTCCCGGAAGCTATCCGACTGGTAAAAGAAATCCGTCCTCGTGCTGTTATGCTCGAAAATGTACGCGGTTTTCTTGACCCTAAATTCGCCGAGTACAGAAAGCACATTATGGATTCGATAAGCGATTTGGGATACAAAGTACACATTAAACTGCTTAATGCCTGCGATTATGGTGTTCCGCAGCTCAGACCTCGCGTAATCATCATTGGAATCCGAAATGATATAAAGGCAGAATTTACCTATCCCGACGAGTATGCACAGAATGCCCCCACCGTTGGCGAAACCCTGAAGTCACTCATGGGGCAAAATGGATGGAACAATATTGACGCATGGGTTTCTCAGGCTAATAAAATCGCCCCCACCATTGTTGGCGGAAGCAAAAAACACGGCGGTCCCGACCTGGGACCTGTTCGTGCAAGAAAAGCCTGGGCTGAACTCGGAGTAGACGGAAGCGGCGTTGCGAACGAGGCTCCTGCACCGGATTTTGTCGGCATGCCCAAGTTAACCAAGGAAATGATCGCTTTGATTCAGGGATTCCCTCCGGAGTGGAACTTTGGAAAGAGAAAAACCGCCGCCTGCCGAATGATTGGCAACGCATTCCCCCCACCTGTTGCGAAAGCAGTAGGATTAGAGATAAAGAGGTGTCTTGAAAATGGATGATGTGTTAATTCTCGAAGCAAGAAAGAGATTTCATCAGAAATTGATTGAATCCGGAATGTGGGTTGTTGATACCATTGGTGTTCCTTCCAACGCCGACGTCGGCGACAGCAAGAAAGCCAAGTTGGGGAAATTCAACACTTCTACGCTGATCGCACAGAAAATGGCTGCCATCGTTGGTGTCCCCCAGGTCACAAGCGGCAAGAAGAAAGGCACCAGTGCCGGAGTCAAGTTTGAGGATCTTATCGCTGAGTTCATTGATGAAACCTTCCCCAAGCTTCAGCATCTTCGTCCCGGTTCCTGGAATGTTATGAGCCTCGGAAACCAGGGTGCTATGAAGACATCCAGTTTCGCACAGTATGAACATCTCGAATATTTAACAGAGCTTGTAAAAGCTAACGGAAAACTGATGACCGTACTGGGAAATGACTACGTTGTCGCACCCGATATTGTTGTTTATCGTGATTTGTACGAAGATGACGAAATCAACGCTGGTCGGCTTTACATTAACGATGACATCTGTCAAAAGGCAACCTTGAGAAAGAAGAACGGTGGAAAACCGATTCTCCATGCATCTGTTTCTGCAAAATGGACTATGCGTAGTGATCGCGCCCAAAACAGTAGAACAGAAGCCCTGAATTTAATCAGAAATCGCAAGGGTAATCTGCCTCACATTATGGTGGTTACCAACGAGCCTCTGCCCTCCAGATTGGCCTCTCTTGCTTTGGGTACCGGTGACATTGACTGTCTTTATCACTGTGCTCTGTATGAACTCATGGCAGCAGCCAAGGAGTATAGCGACGAAACCAATCGCACCGAGATTCTGGAAACCCTCGAAAATCTTGTTGAGGGAAGACGGCTGAAGGATATTTCCGACCTGCCTCTTGACTTAAGTGTCTGATTTATACCTGCGTTACGAAAATGCCCACATCACGCTTGACGTGTGATGTGGGCATTTTTTCTGTTCTATTGTCCCAACTCCTGAATAAGGCACATTCCCACCTTGACCCCCTCCACAAATCCAGCTCTCTCGTGATCCCGACACAGAGCGCACACGGGATCCAGTATTTGGTCCATCTCACGAAGGTCTTTGCCGTTCATGGTCTGGTACAGGTTGTGGAAGTCTGCCTTGATCTGGGCGTTATCCAGGTTGTTCAGGTCGGTGTAGGCTTCGTAGAGCAGGCCCAGGACGGAGTCGGCGTCGCCGAGGTTGGGCGGGGATTTTGCCAGAGTGGAAAGCAGGTTTTTGAGAAAGGGATTCATAGAAATACCTCCAAAATTGGTTTGGGGTATGTTACCTCTGCTGCGGCCTCGTTGCAAGGGGCTGGGATTCACGAAAAATTCATAGAAAAATTAGATACCTTCGACAGGAAGTCCTGAGAAAACAGGTTTCGGGTTTGCTAAAATGGAACCATTCTAACCCATAACAAATGAGAAACCAAGCGAAGCAGCGAATGAAAATGCGGAATCTCATGGGAGGTTCCGCGTTTTTCATATATAGGAGGTTTGAGATTATGGAACAGTACGTAATGCGAAGGCGGATTTACTCTTTCTGAATGTCAATTACGAAAGGAGAATCCAAAACTGGAAGAAAAAGTTGAAACCATAAGATTTTCAGACGTGGAGCTGCAGCAGGTGCGGTGGCTCTGGGGACACTACATACCATTCGGTAAAATCACCATCATCCAGGGCGATCCCGGCGAGGGCAAGACCACCCTGGCTCTGCGGTTGGCGGCAGCCTGTTCGACCGGGAAGCCGCTGCCGGGGATGGAACCGATGCAGCCCTTCAACGTGATCTATCAGAGTGCTGAAGACGGTCTGGGTGACACCATCAAGCCCCGGCTCATAGAGGCCGGTGCTGACCTGAACCGGGTGCTGTGCATCGTGGAGGACAAGAAGCCCCTCTCCCTTCTGGACGAGCGGATCGAAAAGGCCATCGTGGAGAACAACGCCCGGCTGCTGATCCTGGACCCCATCCAGGGTTATCTGGGCAGTCATGTGGACATCAACCGTGCCAACGAGGTTCGAAGTCTGTTGAAGAACCTGGGTGCTGTTGCGGAGCGGACAGGGTGTGCCATTATCCTGATCGGTCACCTGAACAAGGCCAGCGGTTCCAGCAGCGCCTACCGTGGTCTGGGGTCTATCGACTTCCGTGCTGCCGCCCGTAGTGTTCTGCTGGTGGGACGGCTGAAGAACGATCCGACTGTCCGGGTCATCGTACACGATAAGTCCTCTCTGGCACCCGAATGTAAGTCTCTGGCATTCTCTCTCGGTGACGAGGAGGGATTCCGTTGGCTGGAGGGCTACGAGGGGATCTCTGCAGAGGAACTGCTGTGCGGATTCACTGCCGAAACCAAGACCGCAGCCGCAGAGGAGCTGATCCGCAGCATCCTGGCAAACGGCGCGGAAGTGCTGTCGGAGACTGTGTTCCAGGCAGCACAGCAGAAGGGAATATCCCGCCGGACTGTGAATGAGGCCAAGAAGAACATCCCCGGCATCGTAACGAAGAAGAGCGGGAAGAACTGGAGCTGGCAGCTGCCGAAATGAAGATTGCAACATTGCAGCGTGTTCTACTGCATCCTTGCATTGTTGCATTCTTCTTTTCCCTCTGCCGTGACACTGCCCACAGCACCTCCCCTGTGGCGGCACTGTGGGCAGTTTGCGGGACTTCTGTGAGGAGGTAGTGTACTACCCCCACCGGGGAAGGATAACCCGAAAACCAGCGCGCATCCGCGCAATTTTTCCGGAAAACAGCCCCGAAATCTGCACACTGTCACAGTCAGCGCACCCAGCTGCCAACCACCACTGTCATTGCGAGGAGGTCTGAAAGACCGACGTGGCAATCCCCCGGTACAACGTATGATGTGCTATTCAGAAACAGAGATCGTACCAGGAGATTGCCACGGCCCTTTGGGCCTCGCAATGACAAGCGTTTCCGAAGGTGCAGCTCAAGAAACACAGTTTTCACAAGAATTGACGCCGCCTTTAGGCGGCATGTATTGCTCCTCCTTTGGGAGGAGGCTAGCATCGCGTTCGGCTAGTCGCCGTACGCATTTCTGCGGGCAGAAGCCCGCACCCACTTTACATCTAATTTAGATCAACGGAGGTTACAATACGAAGAATAAGAAAATGAGTATCCGGATTTCGGAGGAGAATTTGCAGAAGATCCACCACAAAGCGGAGCAGGCGAAACTCAGCATCACCGACTATGTGACCCGGTGCTGTCTGGGGAAGCAGATCACGGTGATTGAGGGGCTGGATGAGGTTGTCCGTCAGCAGAAAGCCATCGGGCGCAACCTGAACCAGCTGACCACCCTGGCGAACATGGGACGGATCCGGGCTGTGTATCTGGAGGAGCTGACCCAGCAGTATGGTCAGGTCAGCAGCCTGCTGTCCGATATTCTGACCCGCCGGCGCTGGAACGATGGCAGTCGTTAAGTTCATCCCGGCACGGAGACCCCAGTCAGGCGGAGGACTTCGAGGGTCCATCCTCTACTGCAAAAGGAAGGATAAAACCTGGGACGAACGCACCCGGCGGCAGCTGGTGACAGGCGTGAACTGCCTGTCCAACACCGCCTTCCAGGAGTTCATGAACACCAAGCGGCTCTTCGGCAAAACCGAGGGTAGAATGTACTACCACCTGATCCAGTCCTTCTCCCCGGAGGAGGTTCTTACCGCCGAAACTGCCCACGAGATTGCCCTGAAGCTGGCACAGGAGTTCGCCGGATTTGAGGTGCTGGTCTGCACCCACACAGACCGTGACCACCTCCACTCCCACCTGATCATCAACTCCGTCAGCGCGGAGAATGGGCGGAAATACCACTCCGACAAGGACAATATCCAGCGGATCCGGCAGGTGCATTCTGCGGCGGCGAACGGCCGCTGGTGCGGTGACCAACGGCCGCCGTGCGGTCTAAAAACGGCCGGGTAAATCAGCCGTTATTCAAGGGTTTAATTACTACGGTGTAGTGCCGTGTGGCACGCTTCATAATGGCGT
>JAFTVM010000090.1 GCA_017465745.1 Oscillospiraceae bacterium | reverse complement strand
TCTGGGCAGATCTCTATAAATATCAATGATCTGCTCCCGGCACTGTGCCACGATGGTTTTATCAAACGAAAACTGCGATCTCTGTGTGGAATTGCTAAGCCCCCTGTAAGTTGCTGCGTTGGGATTGTCCCTTTGGGTCAGGCATTTGTTGACGATCGGCATCGCCTTTTTCAGCATGATGGCATCATATTGTTCAGCAGTCAGCATTTGTATTACCTCCGCATCCACTCTCGGTTTTCTGAACCGGCGGCCAAAAGGTCTTGGGAACGTGCAGATAGTCTACCCTTGCCGCCACGGTATTGCCGATTCTTTCGAATCTGGGGATGATCCCACAGGCCACGCCCAAATAATACAGGCAGTACAGCGTCATGGTGTCCCGTGTCCATTGGACGCCGTCGTATCGCATTGCGCCCTCCGACAGCGCCATGTGGGTCTTCACCTCCGGATCCGCATGATACGGCTTCATCTGACCCAGCAGGTAGCGGATCTCCCTATTATACTTTGATAGTTTTTCCCCGCTTAAATACACAACTGCACCGTTGTTCTTATCCGGTAAATCCAATATCGTAAAACCGTCTTCCTTTTTGGGATCCAGGCAGGCCCTGAAAACCGCTTTTACGTTTCTTTCATTCAGTTCCAACTGATGTCCGCTCTGATCCATGATCGGTCCCTCCTAAAGATCTTCCAACAATTTATGCGAAACACCGGCGAAGCGCGGCGCTTCATCCGCATCCCAGCAGGTTTCGTATGACAGTTTATTGACTTCGGTGACGACACCGTCCCTGCATATCACATTCATGGCGCTAATGCCGCTTTCGCTGCGCCAGGAATAGCAATGGCTGTTGGAAAACAGCGTAGCATCACAATAAACGCCGCACCGGGTCTTCCCGATCTCCGCCTCCAGCATACCCACAAAGGGCGCCGCCACGGCGGCGGATAAGCAGGTTCTGCGATAGGCTTCCAGGCACTTTCCAATCTCTATGGGCGTATCCAGCTTCAGGTAAAAGGCGGGCCGGAGGCCCTTCCACCCGGAGGACCCGCCATGACATATAGCCGATCCGGAACACATCGTCCCCCCTTGATTTCCGCGCTGCCGACGACCAGCGTGTCACCCTGTCTGTAATGCAATCGATCCACAGTTTTCATCTCTCTTTAACGCTCACTTCCCCTGTGCGTCGATTCGCTCCTTCAGCTCCGTCAGATAGATCCACCGCTCGGTTTTGGCTTCCAGGGCGGTTTCCAGCTGCGCAAGCTCAGCCTGTAATTCCTGGAGTTTCACATAATCGCTGCCGGCGAAAACCTGAGCGTTCTGGTTTGCCTCGATCTTTCCCTCCAGCTCGGCAATCTCCTGGTCGATGGTGGAAAATTCCCGCTCCTCCTTAAAGGAGAATTTCAGCTTCTTCTCCCGCTGACGATCCTGGGTCTGCTTGGGCTTTTCGGCCCTGGCAGGAGTTTCCGCCGCCTGACGGTTCTTCGCCCAGTCCGTCCAGTTGCCCACGAAGGCCTCCACCCGTCCGTCGCCCCGGACTTCAAAGATATAGTCTGCCATCTTGTCCAGGAAGAAACGGTCATGGGACACCGTCAGGATGGGGCCGGAGAAGGTTTGCAGGTAGTCCTCCAGAATGGACAGGGTCATGACGTCCAGATCGTTGGTGGGTTCGTCCAGCAGCAGCACATTGGGTGCCTCCATCAGCACGCTCAGCAGGTAAAGCCTGCGCCGTTCGCCGCCGGAAAGCTTGCCGATGGGCACGCTCTGCAGATCCGAGGGGAACATGAAACGCTCCATCATCTGCTTGGCCGTGAAGGTGCCCTCGGCGGTGCGGATCTCCCGGGCGATCTCATGGATGAAGTCATACACCCGCTGGCTCAGATCCAGTTCCCGCCCCTCCTGGGAGAAGTGGCCGATCTTCACCGTGGTGCCGATGTCCACGAAGCCGCTGTCGGGGGGCAGTTCGCCGGCCATCATATGAAGCAAGGTGGATTTTCCCGCACCGTTGCGGCCCACAATGCCAATGCGGTCGCCGCGCAGCAGGTTATAGGAAAAATTATCGATAACAGTCCTGCCGTCGAAGGATTTGCTGACGCCGTGGAGTTCGATGATCTTCCGGCCCAGACGGCTGGTGGCTGCCGCCATCTGGATGGTGTCGTCGGTCTCCGGGGCATCCCGGTTCAGCAGGTCTTCATAACGCTGGATGCGGTCCTTGGATTTGGTGGTGCGGGCCTTGCAGCCGCGCATGATCCACTCCCGCTCGGTGCGCAGGATGGACTGGCGCTTGCGCTCGCTGGCTTCCGCCATCTCGGCCCGGAGCGCTTTCAGTTCCAGATACTTGGAGTAGTTGGCCTCGTAATGATACAGCTTACCTCTGGACAATTCCGTGATATGGTTCACCACCCGCTCCAGGAAGTATCGGTCATGGGTCACCATGATCAGTCCGCCCCGGAAGGCCCGGAGCCGGTCTTCCAGCCAGGCCACCATTTCACTGTCCAGGTGGTTCGTCGGCTCGTCCAGCACCAGGATATCCGCCGGATGCACCAGGGCGGCCACCAATGCCACCCGCTTGCGCTGGCCGCCGGAGAGGGTGCCCACCTTCTGGTCGAAATCCGGCATGCCCAGCTTGGTCAGCATGGACTTGGCTTCATACTCGTTCAGCTCCCGGAAATCCGCCGGGAAGTGGAGAAACACCTGCTCCAGAACGGTTGCGTTGTCGTCCATGACGGGATTCTGAGGCAGATAGCTGATCTGCACATTGGGGTTGCGGGTAATGCGCCCGGCGTCGGCCTCCACAACCCCCGCCAGAACCTTCAGGAATGTGGACTTTCCGGTGCCGTTGATGCCGATGATGCCCACTTTGTCGCCTTCATTCAAATAGAAATTCACATCCGTCAACAGCTGCTTCATGCCGAAATTGATGGAAAGATGCTCTGCGGATAATAACATAGTTTCCTCCGTGGATTGATTTTGGCTATTGTATCACATGACGCCCGGCTGCGTCAAATGCTGCGCCGCCCAGGGACTGTAGTGATCCCGGTAGAAGGCACGGTAGCCCTCAAAATCCAGGGCACACCGGCTGCCCAGCAACTCCATCCGGACGCCGAAGACATCCGCCTCCACCCCCAGCGCTTTCATCCCTGCCGCTTCATAAAACCGCTTCCGTTTCTCCCGCGCTTCCCGGTTGGCGGCGTCCTCGCCGGTGCTTTCGATCTCCACAAAAAAGCCCTTGTCGGCGTAAATGCGATGCATCGCCGCCATGGCTGCAGAGCCAATGCCCTGCCCCCGGCTGCGCTTTTCGATGGCCAGATAATCAAGCAGGATCAGCTCCTCCCCATTGACGGTGGTGGCGAAGCCTGCAAAACGGCCGTCTCTTTCCACACACCAGACATCCGTTTTCCCGCTGCGGTGCATTTTCACGATGACGCCAAAGGGCTTGCGCTCAGCCGGCGGAAAGGCCCGCAGGTAGAGCTTCCAGATCCGCAGCCAGTGGATCGGGTTGGCCGGGGTTCTCAGTTTGGTCATGGTTTCACCTTCTTCGGCTCCATTTTAGCAGGATGGATTCCGGTTGTCAATTCGGCATGAAACGCCGGAAGCCATATGCGCAGGGCCTGCGATTTTTTCAATTGCGGTATTGATATTTCATGCTGTTTCGGTATAATAAATACAAAAAATGTACAGGAGGTGTAGCGGATGACAGACGAGATGATGTTCATCGGCGTATTCATTATTTTCTGCTGCGTTCTGATCGCAACACTGATGCGCAACGGAGACTATGAAGAGCAGCGCATACTGAGCACCGGCATCTATGAAGTCGGCGTGGAGATCCGCCCGGGCCGGTGCGACCTGATCGCAGCATCCGGCGGCGGCAATTTCAGCGTCAGGAGCAAGAAGGCAAACGCCTGGAACATGGGCAACCCCATCGGCGTCACCAGCGGCATCATGTCAAACAGGTTCCGCAATATCACCCTGAAACAGGGCGATCTGCTGCAGATCAACGGAAATGTGACGGTCATGCTGTCGCCTCCCGTGCCCATCCTCGACCTTCGCACGGAAACCCTGGGCCCCGGCATTTACCGCTTCGGCGTGGATGTGACGCCGGCCAAATACGATTTTGAGGTCGACAGCGGCGTCGGTGAGATCTATCTGGTGGAAATCGGAAAGGATACATACAACCTGTTTCAGGAGATGGCTGCCGGCAGCGCGCTGAAACCCAGCGCCTTCAACAATGTGATCTGCTCCCGCCGCTACGAGCTCTGGGTCACCGGCTCCCTGCAGCTGAAGCTGAAACGCTCCAAGCATCAGCCCCTGTGGATGAACTTCCGCAAAGGCCTCTGACACAAAAACCCTTGACCGCAAGGTCAAGGGTTTTTCTTATATCAGCCAGGCCGCTGACGTCCGGAGTGCCGCCACCGTTTTCGTCTCCAGCACCACGGTGCACCCGCACTGCTGTGCCAGCGCCAGCCGGTCCCGCAGGTCCAGCTGCCCGGTGCCCAGGGCCAGATGATCCTGCTTCGGTTTCACCGCATCGTGCAGGTGCATGTGGTGCAGGCGGCTGCTGCGCCGGCGAATGATTTCCAGATCGCCCCCACCGGAACAGAAATCGTGGCCCACATCCAGCGTCAGGCCAAAGGCATCCGACTCCAGAAGCAAATCCAGGGCCTCCACCTGCCAGGCAGGATACCCGGCGGTATTTTCCACACAGATGCGGACGCTGCTGTCTCCAACCGCTTCGTGGCAGCGGTCGCGGAACGCACCCATGGTGGCCATGTATTCCTCCCGGTACTGCTCGAACAGGTACACCTTCCGCCCCGGCAGCGTCACCACACCGCCCATACTCAGGTGCATGTTGATCACCGGGATGTCCAATTCTCTGGCCAGGGCCACTGCCTCCACCACGGAATTCTGGTAGGCCTGCGCCACCGCCGGATTGAAGTCGGCCACATTCATATTGTCGTCGAGATGGAGGGTGTAGAAGATCCCGTACCGCCGTGCGGTCTCCCGGAGGCGGGCCAGATCTATCCTGTCCATCTGATACTGGGGGAAATTCATATTCAGTTCAATAAAAGACAGCCTCAGCTCCCGGCACAGGGCAGCGGTGGCTTCCAGGTCTTCCATCTCGATCAGCGCCGGCATACCGAATGACAGCATAACCATCACCCCTTACAGTTTTTTCTTAAAACAGATGATCCTTCCCGCTTCCTCAAAACCCATGTTCAGGTGGAACCGCAGGCTCCCAGTGTTGTGAAGCTCACAGTCGCTGGCAAATTCCCTGCAGTTCTGTTCCCGGGCCCAGTTTTCGCAGGCAGCAAGCAGTCTTCCCGCCAGCCCCCGGCCCCGGTGATCCGCTTTGACAAAGATCCCCTCCAGATAGCCCACGGGGCTGCTTTCCGTGCCCTCCACATAGTCATGCCGCAGCTGACACTGGGCAAAGCCCACCGCCTGCTCTTTTTCAACTGCCAGGAAAAAAGCAGCCTCCGGCTTCGCCATGATTTCCGCGAAATCATGGCGAAGTTCTTCAAATTCATGGTCGGGCCACAGCTGCAGTCCCAACCGGGTCAGCGAATCCAGATCATCCGCTCTCGCGCTTCGAATATCCATCATTAAAATGCCTTCACCAGTTCGATGACCTTGCGGATCACCTTATAGACGGGCGTTTCCAGAACCTTTGCCGCCTCCGCCAGTTCTTTCCGGATCTCAATGCCCTGGGGGCAGTGGCGCTCGCATTTGCCGCAGCCGATGCAGTTGGAGGCGGCAGTGGAGTCCTTGCGGAAGGCGGAGCATTTCAGGTATTCCTTCACCGCAGCGCCCCGGCCTTCGGAGAAGGCCCGGTTGTAGCAGGCAAACGCGCCGGGGATATCCACACCCTTGGGGCAGGGCTGGCAGTAGCCGCAGGCGGTGCAGCCGACTTTCATGGATTCATTGATGGCATCCACCACCTGTCCCAGCATCCTCTGGTCGGCATCCGTCAGTTCCCCCACCCGGGCAGTGGAGGCAGTGGCCATGTTTTCGGCAACCATCTCATCGGAATTCATACCGGAGAGCACCACGGTGACTTCCTTCTGATCCCACAGCCAGCGGAAGGCCCACTCGGCGGGCGTACGCTTCGGCGTATAACCCGCGATGATCTTCTTCGCCTTCTCCGGCAGCAGTGTCACCAGCTTGCCGCCGCGCAGGGGTTCCATGATGATGACGGGCAGGCCTTTTGCGTGGGCGTGGTGCAGACCCTTCCGGCCCGCCTGGGAATGCTCGTCCAGATAGTTGTACTGGATCTGGCAGAAATCCCAGTCGTAGGCGTCCACCAGCTTACAGAACATCTCGCTGCCGCCGTGATAGGAAAAGCCCACCTGGCGGATCTGGCCGCTGGCCTTTTTCTCAGCGATCCACTCCTCAATGCCCAGCTTTTTCAGCTTCTCCCAGGTTTCGGTATCGGTGAGCATGTGCATCAGATAGTAATCCACATAGTCCGTGCGCAGACGCTTCAGCTCCTCCTGGAACAGCCGTTCCAGACCGGCCCGGCTCTTGATGAGGTAATGGGGCAGCTTCGTGGCGATGCAGACGTCCTTTCGGACATTATTCTTCTCCAGGATCCTGCCCAGGGCATCCTCGCTGCCGCCGTAGACATAGGCGGTGTCGAAATAGTTCACGCCGCCCCGGATAGCCGCCATGATCTGTCTTTCCGTTGCCTCCATATCGATCCTGTTTCCCTTTTTTGCAAACCGCAGACAGCCAAAGCCCAGGATGGAAAGCGGCGTGCCGTATTTGTCATTGCGATAATTCATAAGATCACCTTGCCGTTTTCTTTTCATGGTATCACATTTTCCGGATGGGTGCAACAATTTCGCCCTGGATGTCTCTTCCATTTTTCCTCCCCATACGATATAATAAATAAAAATGGGGGTATGTGTATGAAAACAGGACTTGTTCTCGAAGGCGGCGGCGTTCGCGGCATTTACACTGCCGGTGTGCTGGATGTATTCATGGATCACGGCTTGCGCTTCGATGGTCTCATGGGCGTTTCCGCCGGCGCCATCCACGGCTGCTCCTACCTCTCGGGACAGAAAGGGCGCAGCCTGCGATACTATAAAAATTATGTGGCCGACCCCCGGTTCATGAGTATTCACAGCCTCATCAAAACCGGCGACCTGGTGGGTGTGGAGTTCTGCTACCACGAGCTGCCGGACAAGCTGGATATTTACGACCACGCGGCGTTTCTGCGCAATCCCACCCCATACTACGCCGTCTGCTCCAATGTGGACACCGGTGAAGCGGAATATCTGCGCATCACCGATATGCGGGAACAGATCGATATTCTCCGGGCTTCCGCTTCCCTGCCCTTCTGCTCCCGGATCGTTCAGATCGGAGACAAGCGGTACCTGGACGGTGGCTGCACCGACGCCATCCCCATCGGAAAATTCCGGGAGATGGGCTACGGCAAAAACGTGGTGGTGCTGACCCGCCCCCGCAGTTACCGGAAAAAGCCCATGAACATGGCGCTGGTGAAGCTATTTTACCGGAAATTCCCCAGATTCGTCGCAGCCATGTCCCGGCGGCATATCCGCTACAATGAGACTGTGGAAAAAATCCTGGAACTGGAAAAGGCGGGCGAGATCTTCGTCATCCGTCCTGACCACGCGTTGGAAGTCGGCCGCCTGGAAACGGATCCAGAAAAGGTCCAGCAGGTCTACAACCACGGCCGGGCTGACGCCATCGCCTGCATCGAGAGACTGAAAGAATGGCTGAATACTTGATAAGGAGAGATCATGATGAATGAACATACCCGCTGGGTCAGCGTCTGGGGCCAGGCCGTTTCCGTGGCAGAAAACCGTCCCGAGCGCTATGCCAGGGATATCACCGTCCGCTATCCCATCCATGTCCCCTTCTCCGGCTCCGCCATCCGGCTGACCTTTGACAATTACTGCGGCACCGAGCCCATTACCCTGACCAAAACCACCGTTTTCTATGGCGGCAAGTTCTATCCCGTCTCCTTCCGGGGCGGTGACGCATCCGTCACCATCCCTGCCGGGGAACGGATCACCTCGGATCCCCTTGATGTGGAGATCACCGCCGGGGAGATCGTTCAGGTCAGCTTCTATCTGGGGGAGTTCACCCTGATGCGCTCCGTGGTCTACGCCTGCGGCGCCCTCAGCGAGGGACTTTACGCCAACGGCGACCAGACGGAAAACGCAGCCATCAGCATCGACAATTCCAGAAAGACCCACCTGTTCTACTTCCTGTGCAATGTGGCCGTTCTCACCGAACCGGAGAACCGGGCCATCGTCTGCTACGGCGACTCCATCACCGCCCAGGACTGGCCCGATGAGCTGGCCATGCGCTGCTTCCGGGAGGGCTACGAGCACACCGCCGTCATCCGCCGGGCCACCTCCGGCTCCCGGATCCTGCGGGAATACCACTGCCTGACCTACGAAAGCTACGGCCTATCCGGCGACCACCGCTTCCACCACGAGGTCCCCACCACCGGCGGCGAGGTGGTCATCATCCAGCAGGGCATCAACGACATCATCCATCCCGTGGGCACCGACAAGAACGTCTTCCGCCCCATGAGCGACCTGCCCACAGTGGATCAGCTCATCGAGGGACTGAAGGGCTACATCGCCAAGGCCAGGGGCTACGGCTACCAGGTTTATGTGGGCACTCTACTGCCCATGGGCGGCTGGCGAACCGACGCTCCTTTCCGCCAGGAGATGCGCCACGCCTACAATGAATTCATCCGCACCACCGACCTCATCGACGGCTGCATCGATTTCGACGCCGCCCTGCGGGATCCGGAGAACCCCGACCATTTCCGCCCGGAACACGACTCCGGCGACCATCTGCACCCCAGCAAAAAGGGTTACGAACGGATGGCCATGGAGATCCCGGCAAAGCTGCTTCGATAACGTAAAAACCACCGACTTGCCGTCGGTGGCTTTTTCTTATTCTTTGCCGCCCAGTTCATTCCAGAGGGTGAAACCCAAAATCAGCACGCCGCCGATGGCCTGCCAGACCGTCATGCTTTCCCGGAGCACCATCACGGAGATCAGCACCGCCACCAGGGGATCGATGTAGCTGAGAATGGCGGCTTTCTGGCCGGGCAATTCCTTCAGACTGGAGAAATACATGCAATAGGTAACGCCGGTGTGGAGAAGGCCCACGATCAGCAGGCAGACCCAGCCGATCCCGTCCAGGCCGCCCAGGGTCACGCCGGAAGTCAGCACCACATAGGGGATCAGCACGGCGATGGCCGCCAGGAACTGGAGGAACGTCCGGTGGATACCCTCCACATTTTTGATAAACTTGTTCAGCAGGATCACCGTGGCGTACAGCACCGCCGCGCCCAGGCCGAAGAGGATGCCGGTGAAATGGCTGCTGCCTGCATTCAGGTCGCCAATGCCGGTGATCAGCACCAGGCCCACGGTGGACATGACAAAACAGATGATCTGCTTGCCCGTCAGCTTTTCCCGGAACAGAATGGGGCACACTGCCGTGACGATGACCGGGGCAAAATAGTAACTCAGGGTCGCCACGGACACGGTGGTGTATTTATAGGCTTCAAAGAGCAATATCCAGTTGAAGCCCATAGCCATGCCGGACAGGAGCAGCAGAGGCAGCTCCTTTCTGATGGCAGCAAAGGGGATCTTCTGCCCCGTCACCATCAGGAAAATGCCGATCAGCGCCGCCGCCATCACCGCCCGGTACAGGGCCAGCTCCCCGGAGGACACGCTGATATTGCGGACAAAGGGGCCCAGGGTGCCGAAAATGGCCATGGATGCCATCAGCATCCACCGAGCCTTGCTGGTTTTTCTCATATTTCTACCTCTTTTCCGCCGTGCAGCGACTATTGTCGTTTGACGGCATACGCACATTCTACACCACTGGCTCCCTGCTGTCAACAAAGGAACCCCGGAACCAGATGTTCCGGGGTGTCGTTTTTACATTTGGCAGCCCAGCTCCCGGATCTTTGCCCGCAGGGCAATGAGATCATCAAAGGTCTCGGGGCGTTTGCTCACATCCCGCAGAAGGGCGGAGGGGTGATAGATGGCGGACATCCAGATACCGTTTTTCTCGACCCAGGCACCGTGCTGGCGGGTGATGCGGAAATCCGGATCGATGAGCCGCTTGGCCGCGATACGGCCCAGGCAGACGATGATCTTGGGTCTGACCAGCAGCACCTGATTGCGCAAATAGTCGATACAGGCATCCTGCTCCGTCTCCATGGGATCGCGATTGCGGGGCGGACGGCATTTGACAATATTGGCGATGTAGCAGTTGGTGTTCCGGTCCAGGTCGATGATGGACAGCATATCGTCCAGCAGCCTGCCCGCCGGGCCCACAAAAGGGATGCCCTGCAGATCCTCCTGCTCACCGGGACCCTCGCCCACGAACATCACATCGGCCGACCGGTTACCCACACCGAAGACCACATTGTGCCTTGTCTCGCACAGGCCGCAGCGGGTGCATGCATGGGCGGCACTTTCCAGTTCGTTCCATTCCATCATCGGCGGCTCCTCCTGCTGTTCATGCGTTCATCCCGGCGCTGGCGGCGCAGCTTGCGGGCGCGGCGCTTGGCAAAGGACTTGCGCAGGGCATTGGCCAGCATCCACAGTGCCAGCGGCACAATGATCAGCAGCAGGGCAACGCCCAGGAACATCAGAAGCTGGGCCATATCCGCATCGGTACGGGTGGCGCCGTCCTGAATGGCATAGCCGGGATGCTCGGCAGGGGCTACATCGGTCATGGCGTAGAGCACGGTTTCGCCCACACAGGCAGTCTCATACCACATCTGCAGAGTGGCGACCTGCTGGCCCTCTTTCACAGGAGCCTGAAGCTTTCCGCCCACCACATCATATTTCATCGTCAGATCATCCAGTCCGACGCCCGTGGGCAGAACAATGTCGATGGAGCTGCGATTCACGGCCACCACGTCATTGGCGCCGCCCTGCACGTCCATCTGGATCATGGTCTGACCGCCGTACAGGAGCCGGCGGACATGGAAGCCGCCGAAGCAGTGGCTCATCAGCTTTTCCGCCTCTTCGAAATTGCCGTAACTCTGAAGCTGGCCGTCGGAAGCATAGCTTCTCTTTGCGCCGATGATCACGCAGATCAGGCTCAGTTCCTCCGTCTCGGCAGCAAAGGCGACCGTGGCGCCGGCGGCGGAAGAGGTGTAGGTGGCCTTGCCGGCGGTGACGCGCTCGTCGTAGAACTGGGAAACAGCGGCGTCCTTGAGCAGATAAGTGATTGACTGTATGACGCGCTCATCGGATTTGTTGGTGGCAGGCACCGTGTAGGTGCCTGTACCGGCGATTTCCCGGAAGGTATCATTCTCCATGGCTGCGTCCAGGATCCGGGCCATGTCTCTGGCGGTGGAATACTGCGCGGGATCATCCAGACCGCTGACAGTGGTGATCACCGTATCGTTGCAGCCCAGCTCCTTGACTTTTTTATTCATCATGCTGATGAACCGCTCCGGAGAGCCGGCCATGTGTTCTGCCAGAACCACGGCGGCGTCGTTGGCGGAATAGACCATCATGCAGTACAGCAGATCACGGACGGTAATTTCCTCGCCGTTGCGCAGCATCACGTGGCGCACGCCCAGAGGCAGCTGGTTGATATAATAGGTACTGACGGTGACGACCTCATCCAGATCGGCATTCTCCAGCACCAGCATGGCATTGACGATCTGCACCAGACCGCCGGGAGCCAGATGCTCATCGGGATTGTAATTATAGAGCACCGTATCGGAGCGGGTCTCGTAGACGAATACGCCCTTGGCAGAGCTGAGCAGCTTTTCGCTGCCGCCCAGGGCCGTGGCGGCGTCCAGGGAGTGGCAGCCGTAATCCACATCAGCGGTGCCGAAGGGCACCTTGGAGATATCCAGTTCCGTGGGCGCTTCGGTTGAGGACTCAGTGGTCTGCGCGGACTGGGATCCGGCGGCTGGCGCCTGCGCAGATGTCGCCAGCACAGAAAAAGCAAAGCACTGCAGCACAAGCAGCAATGCAAGACCCAGACACAGGGCGTTCTTTTTTTTCATATTTCTACCTCAATACCACGCCGGTACTTGCCCGGCGGGGAAAATTCATGTATAATGTGGGGTATATTATATCAGCTTTTTATTGGGTAGTCAAGGAAGCGGCACGGGCAGGAGGGGGATTCGGATGAAAAAACCGGCCATCAGCATTCTGGTGCTGATCACCTGCATTTTTACCGCTTTTGTAACCGGATTCTTTGCAGGACGAAGTCTGAACCGGGCCCCGGTGCGGATCTGGCAGGCCACGTCCGCCGTCACCGAAGCGGCAACGCAAGCCGGCACTGCGCCCACCGGCCCCGTCATCGTCAATATCAACACCGCCACGGCCCAGGAGCTTCAGTCCCTGCCCGGCATCGGCCCGGTGCTGGCCGGCCGGATCATCGCCTGGCGGGCGGAAAACGGCGATTTCCGGGCAACCGAGGAACTGACGAAGGTCAAGGGCATCGGCGATGCTACCCTGCTGGAAATTCTGGATCTGATCACAGTAGGAGGAGACGCATGAAAATTTTAGTTGTGGACGACGAAGCATTGCTCGTCAAGGGCATCCGCTTCAATCTGATGAATGAGGGCTACGAGGTTCTGACAGGCTCCAACGGCCAGGAGGCTGTGGACGCCGTCCGGGACGCCAAGCCCGACCTGGTGGTGCTGGATGTGATGATGCCGGTGATGGACGGCCTGACGGCCTGCGCCAAGATCCGGGAGTTTTCCGATGTGCCCATCATCATGCTCACCGCCAAGACCGACGACATGGACAAGCTCCTGGGCTTTGACCATGGCGTGGACGACTATATGACCAAGCCCTTCAACATTCTGGAGCTGAAGGCCCGGATCCGTGCCCTGCTGCGCCGGGCAGGCGCAGGCGCAGAAAAGAAGGCACCTGAGGCCAACAAGCTGACCATCGGCACCATCAGCCTGGATCTGGACGCCCGGAACGCCTACAAAAACGGCGCCCTGGCAGACCTGACGGCCAAGGAATTCGACGTCATCGAGTTCCTCATGCGCAATCCCAACCGGGTCTACTCCCGGGAGGCATTGCTCGACACCATCTGGGCTTACGAATACCGCTCCGACATCCGTACCGTGGATGTCCACATCCGCCGTCTGCGGGAGAAGCTGGAGGAAAATCCGGCAGAACCCAAATATATCTTAACGAAGTGGGGCGTTGGCTATTATTTCCGAAAGTGAACACAGAGTATTCCGCGGCTACACCAACAGCCAGTTCCGCTATGCCGCGATCTATATCATCATCACCCTGGCGGTGCTGTCGGTGCTGAATATCTACTGTGCCGAGTCCACCCAGAACCTGTTCTTCCAGAGCAAGGAAAGCGCCATGATCGAAAAATGCTACCTGGCAGCCGACGAGATCATGAAGCTGGATGTACTGAACACCGCCACGGTCACCGCCACCATCAGCCGGATGGATTCCCTCACCGCCACCCGCCTGCTGGTGACGGATCAGACAGGTCTCGTGATCTACGATTCCACCGCCGCCGATACGGGCCGGTACGCCCTCCTGCCGGAGATCCTCCGGGCTCTGGACGGCAACCGGGCCTTCACCGGCAACTACCATGACGGTGCCATCCAGTCCCGGGCGGCCACCCCCATCATCTCCTACGGCATCACCCTGGGCTGCGTGTATATGATGGAATACGACACTGCCCTGGGCGTGCTGATCCAGGGCCTGCAGACCAACATCTTCCGCATCACCTTCGTGCTGGAGATCCTGCTGATCCTCTTCTCCGTGATCTTTGCCATGCGCTTTTCCCGGCGGATGCGCAAGATCATGGCTTCCATGCGGATCATCCAGCAGGGCGACTATACCCACAAGGTCAGTCTGGGCGGCCACGATGAGCTGACGTTCCTGGGTCAGGAGGTCAACGACCTGACCGAGCGTCTGAATACCTCTGAGGACAAGCGCCGCCGCTTCGTCTCCGACGCCTCTCACGAACTGAAGACGCCCCTGGCCTCCATCAAGCTGCTGTCGGACTCCATTCTGCAGTACGACATGGATATGGACACCGTCCGGGAATTCGTCACCGACATCGGCAACGAGGCCGAACGCCTCAACCGCATGACTGCCAAGCTCCTGTCTCTGACCAAGGTGGACGGCGTGGTGGCCCAGGACTGCGAGATCATCCACATGGCCCCCACCATCGAGCGGGTGGTGCGGATGCTGACGCCCCAGGCTTCCCAGCAGGATATCACCATCCAGGCGGAGCTGGACGACTGCCCTGTGCTGATATTGGAGGATGACCTGTATCAGATCGTCTTCAACCTGGTGGAAAACGGCATCAAATACAACATCGCCGGCGGCCAGCTCCGGGTCACCCTCCGCCGGGAGGGTGACAACGCCGTGCTGCGGGTCGCCGATACCGGCATGGGCATCCCGGCAGATTCCCTGAGCCATATTTTCGAGCGGTTCTTCCGGGTGGACAAGGCCCGTTCCCGGGCCACCGGCGGCAGCGGTCTCGGCCTTGCCATCGTGCGCACCATTGTCCAGCGCAACCGCGGTGAGATCACTGTGGACAGCGTCCTGGACCAGGGCACCTGCTTTACCGTGACCTTCCCTATTTTCGACACCGAGGAGGCAGCAGAATGAAACGACTGATCTCCCTTTTGCTGCTACTGGCGCTGGTAGTGAGTCTGGCCGCCTGCGCCGATGAAAACGCGGTGACCTATTACTATGTCCGCGACGAAGAGGAATATCTCTATGGCGCCGCCGACGGGGTCATGGTGGGTGAACGCCGCTCCGCCGCCGGCCACGTGGATGACCTGCGGTATCTGCTGATCCTCTATTTCCACGGCCCAGTCACCGATTATCTGAAATCCCCCTTCCCCAGCGGCACCAATCTGGAGGAGCTGGTTCAGCAGGAAGACAGCCTGGACATCCGGCTCAGCGGCATCGTGTCCATGATGGAGGGGGCGGATCTGACTCTGGCCTGCGCATGTCTGGCCCGCACATGCTTCGGCATGACAGATGTCCAGTCCATCACCATCCACGCAGAGTCACTGAACACCGTGTCCATCACCTTTACAAGGGACAGTTTGCTGCTGGTGGATGAGAGTGCGCAAAATATGACGCAAGCGGCTGATTAATCTGTTTTCTGCGGGGAGGGTCTTCCCCCTCCCTCAGCGTATCGATGATCGAACGGCTTAATTGTTAGAATAACCAGCAGTTTCAGCATCAAACGATACATCTTCATCCTATCAAGTTTTGGGAGGGACAAAACCCTCCCCTAAATTAAAACATTTGGAGAACACAACTATGAAATTCATCTCATGGAACGTCAACGGCCTGCGGGCCTGCATCAGCAAGGGCTGGCAGGATTTCTTCAACGCCGCGGACGCCGATTTCTTCTGCCTCCAGGAGACCAAGCTCCAGGAGGGCCAGGTGACCCTGGATCTGCCCGGCTACCGCCAGTACTGGTGCTGCGCCGAGAAAAAGGGCTACTCCGGCACCGCCATCTTCGCCAAGCACGAGCCCCTGTCCGTCACCTACGGCGTGGGCGTGCCGGAGCTGGATACCGAAGGCCGGATGATCACCCTGGAATACGAGAACTTCTACCTCGTCACCTGCTACACCCCCAACGCCCAGCGGGAGCTGGCCCGCATCGGCCACCGGATGAAGTGGGACGAGGCTTTCCGGGACTATCTGACCGCCCTGGACGAGAAGAAGCCCGTCATCATCTGCGGCGACCTGAACGTGGCCCATCAGGAGATCGACCTGAAGAACCCCAAAACCAACCGGGGCAACGCGGGCTTCTCCGACGAGGAACGAAACAGCTTTACCGACACCCTGGCCCGGGGCTTCACCGACACGTTCCGCCATCTGAATCCCGACGCCACCGGCGCTTACACCTGGTGGAGCTACATGTTCAAGGCCCGGGAGAAAAACGCGGGCTGGCGCATTGACTATTTTCTGGTCTCCGACCGGGTGGCTGACAAGATCGAAGCCGCGCCTATTTATAATGAAGTGATGGGTTCTGATCACTGCCCTGTTGGCTTGGAAATCAAAATCTAAGAAGGGAAAGGATCAGTCCTGGAAATTCGCCCCCAAGAAGAAAGCCATCGCCATCATCGTCTGGCTGATCAATCCCGGGCTAACGGATGACGATGCCCAACCGGCTCCCCCGGCGTTCCAGGAAGGCGTTCTCCAGCCTGTGGAGATAGCGGAACGGTTCTTCCGGAGAAATGGGGACGAAATTCCCCCGGGTATCAGCCCCTTTGGGCCGCAGGAAAAATTCCGGTGCGTCCTCGCCGCACTGCCTGACAGGCATCCGCTTTTCGGTACCGAAGCCGGCCTCCATGGGGACGCAAAGCCCCAGGTCGATTTCCTTTCCGCCGCTGCGCAGCCAGAGCCTGCACAGGACTTCCCCGCTCAGGCTGCACCGGCAGGAAAAGCGGTAGTAAAGCCCCTCTTTTTCGACTTTTACCGTGCCCACCGGCCTGTCCCCCATCCGCACGTCATAGCTTCCAACCATAAAAAATCACCCCTTGCCGCAGTCTATGCGGCAAGGGGTCTTGTTTTTCACTTGAGTCCCGGCAGACCGAAGCTCACCGCGATGGCGTCGTCCACCTGCATCATCTGTTTCTCGTCGAGCCGGCCCATGTGCTCCCGCAGCCGCCGCTTGTCGATGGTGCGGATCTGCTCCAGCAAGATCACGGAATCCTTGCTCAGGCCCACGCTGCCGCCGGCGATGTTGATATGTGTGGGGAGCCTTGCCTTCCCCGTCTGGCTGGTGATGGCAGCGGCGATGACGGTGGGGGAATGGCGGTTTCCGGTGTCGTTCTGTACGATGAGCACCGGCCGGGTGCCCCCCTGCTCGCTGCCCACCACCGGGGACAGGTCTGCATAGAAGATGTCCCCCCGTTTGACTGATGCGTCCATGTGCTTCACACTCCGTAGCGTTTTCCTGCGCTACCGGATGATCCTTATGTAACGCAGCGTATCCCTATTGTCCCACGCACACAGGTTTTTTATACGGTACCACAGGTAAATTATCCTATGGCGGGGATTGCCAGAATGTTACGAAATGCTGAAATTTTCGATATCCATCGTCACGATACGGCGGTTATCGTAGAGAATCTCCGCCCGAACGGGGCGGTTTTCGGCATCCAGCCAGATATCCAGGGTCAGGGCGTCGTCCTCATAGCTGTCGTTGATGGTCACCTGCAGGTATTCACCGTCGGTGCCGCAGGCGGTTAAGTAGCCCCCCTGGAGGGTGTTCAGCAGGATCCAGGGACCGCTGACGGGGGTGATCTGATCGTCTGTCAGCCTGGGGAATTCCAGGGCGAAATCATCGAAGGTCAGCAGCCCCTTCTCCCCCTCGAATTTCCCGGTGATCCCGGCGATGGTCTCGGGAGAAGTGACAGTGAAGGTCAGATCCCCCTTGTGATCACCGGTGCAGGCCATACCGAAGGTATACAGCTCGTCGCCGTAGTCAGCGGTAACGGTCACATCGAACGCACATTCCACGCACCCCAGCAGATCCGCCCGGAGCGCCATGGCCCGGTCCAGTTCATTTTCCCGGCCGGAACAACCGGAAAACAGACACAAAACAAGCGCAATGGATAACAATTTTCTCAAACAACCACGCCTTTATTTCAAAAGTCGCGGCAGAGCCTCCACCATGTCGCCGGGCAGCATCCCGTACTGGCCGATTTCAGCGGAACACAGATCACCTGCTGCGCCGTGAAGCCAGGCGCCGCAGGCGGCGGCCTCCAGGGGCGCAATGCCCTGGCCCAGAAGGCTGACGATCATGCCCGCCAGCACATCGCCGCTGCCGCCGACAGCCATGCCGGGATTCCCCGTCCGATTGACATAACACTTTTCGCCATCGGTGGTGACGGTCTCATGGCCTTTCAGCAGCACAATGGCTCCGGTGTCCCGGGCCAGAGCCGCAGCGGCGGCCGCACGGTCTTCCCCGATGACGCCGCCCAGGCGGACAAATTCTCCGTCGTGGGGCGTCAGGATGGTGGGAGCAGTTCTGCCACGCAGTATATCCATATGCCGGGACAGGTTGTTTATGCCATCAGCGTCCACCACAACGGGGCATTTAGCCGTCATCAGCACCATTTTCACCACAAACAGGGTATCATCGGACTGCCCCAGTCCCGGACCGATGAGGACAGCATCCATCTTCGGCAGCCGCTCCAGAATCTCCGGAACAGCCCGGGAACTCAGCCTGCCGCCCTTATCCGGCAGCGGGAACACCACCGGCTCATTGAGCTTGACGGCCTCGATGGCGTAGATGCTCTCGGGCACCCCCAGGAACACCAGTCCCGCGCCGCACCGCAGCGCGCCCATGGCGGAAAGCGCCGCCGCCCCGGTATACCCCCGGGAGCCGCACAGCAGCAGAATTTTTCCAAATTTCCCCTTGTGGGCAAAGGGATCCCGGTCCGGGAGAATGGAGAGGACTTTTTCGTGGTCAAGGGTAAAATATTCCATGGTGGGAACCTCCATATCTTATAGAAAAAATGTCATTCCGAGCCAGTGTGCGGACTGGCTCGCAATGACAGAGTATTATTTACAGATGATACAGCTCGGTAAACTTGGCGGTCAGGTAGTCGGTGAAGTATCTGGCGTCGAACTTGCCGCAGACGTCCTCGAACAGCTGGCCGGGCTTCTTGAAGCTGGCGAAGCGGTGGATCTTTTCATGCAGCCATGTGGTGACCTTGCTCAGATCGCCCTTTTCCACGTCTGCATAGAAGTCACCCAGGTCTTCCTTCATCCTGCTCAGCATCTGAGCGCCGTAGGCGCTGCCGATGGCGTAGGAGGGGAAGTAACCCACAGCGCCGCCGGACCAGTGGCTGTCCTGCAGGCAGCCGTGCTTGTCATCGGGAACGTCGATGCCCAGGTACTCCTTGTACAGGCGGTTCCACTCGGCAGGCACGTCCCTGACAGCCAGGGTGCCGTCGATCAGCCGCTTCTCGATCTCATAGCGCACCATGATGTGCAGGGCATAGGTCAGCTCGTCGGCTTCGGTGCGGATCAGGGAAGGCTCCACCTTGTTGACGGCGCGATACAGCATCTCGGCGTCCACACCCTCCATCTGCACCGGGAACAGCTCCTTGAACTTGGGGTAGATGGCGTGGATATAGGCACGGCTGCGGCCGATCAGGTTCTCGTAGAAACGGCTCTGGCTCTCGTGGATGCCCATGGAAACGCCGCCCTGGAGGTTGGTGTAGTCGTAGACCTCGTCGCCGCCCATGTCGTAAATGGCGTGGCCGCCCTCATGGATGGTGGAATACATGGCGAAGGTCACATGGTTCTCATAATAATGGGTGGTGATGCGGGTATCCCTGGTGTTGAAGCTGAGGGTGTAGGGGTGCTCGGACTCTGCAATGCCGCAGTGGCCGCGGTCCAGGCCCTGGACCTCCATCAGGTACTCAGTCAGCTTCTTCTGCTCCTCCACGGGGAAGGACTTGTGCAGGAAGCTGTCATCCACCTGCTCGGCTGCCTGGATCTTTGCCAGCAGGGGCACGATGGTGGCCCGCAGTTCGGCAAAGAAGCCGTCCAGGGTCTGCATGGTCAGGCCCTCTTCATATTCGTTCAGCAGGGCGTCGTAGGGCAGCTTCTCGGGGTCATAGTAGCCTGCGAACTTCCGGTTGAAGTCCACGATCTTCTCCAGGTAGGGAGCGAACATTTCAAAATCACTGGCGTTCTTGGCCTTCTCCCAGACATCCTGGGCGTCGTTGATCAGCACATTGTAGGCCACATACTCTTCGGCGGGAATCCGGCCCAGCTGGTCATAGCCCTTGCGGAAGACCTCCACCTGTCGGCGGGTCACGTCGTCCAGCGCGTCGGCATGGGCTTCCAGGTAAGCCAGCAGATCGCCGTTGGCGGGATCGGCCACCAGGCCGTAGGTGACGCCGCTGAGGATCTCCATGGCCTTGCCGCGGCCGGCAGCGGTGTTCTTGGGAGCGGCGGTGGAAGCGTCATGCATCAGGGCGCTCATGGCGTGGTGATAGGCATACATGGTCTGGTTGTGTCTGCGCAGCGCAGCCACAGCCTGTTCCAAAGATTCGTAAGTCATAGACAGCATTTCTCCTTATACTTATTTTTCCTATAGCATACCATTTTTTAGTGTCCGCGTCAAGTGGACACATGTTACGGAATAACTGATGCGGCCGCAATTTTTTCGGTTCGATATGCAAAAAATACTTGCATAATTTTTGTGAATATGTTACGATGTTGGAGATATGTGAAAAGCCTTGACTGGGCTGCCTTGTATCGGGATCATCCACACAGCGAGAGCGGAATGGTGTGAGCCGCTCTGGATACGGTACCGGGCCTTCTCCCACGAGCTGCTGCCTGAAAGTTTTTCCAGTAGGGTAAGCCGGGTGGTTCCGTTATGAACTGCGAGCGTATTTGCGCTTCTAAGCTGCGCCGGAAACGGCGAATTGCGGGTGGTACCGCGGAAGGAATGCCTTTCGTCCCGATGGTTGGGATGATGGGCATATTTTTTATCCAAAAACCATGTAAGTTACCTTTTAGGAGGAATAAGTAAAATGAAAGAACAATTAGAGCTGATCCGCCAGAATGCTTTGGCCGCTCTGGATGCCGCCGGCACCCCCGCCGCCCTGGAGGAGCTGCGCGTCAAGCTGCTGGGCAAGAAGGGCGAGCTGACCGCCGTGCTGAAGATGATGGGCAAGCTGTCCCCTGAAGAGCGCCCCGTCATGGGCCAGATGGCCAACGCCGTCCGGGCCGAGATCGAGGCCAAGCTGGAAGAGCGCAAGGCCGCCATCAACGCCGCCGTTCTGGAGGCCAAGCTGGCTGAGGAAGCCATCGACGTCACCATCCCCGGCCAGACCGTGGAGCTGGGCCACCAGCACCCCATGAACATGGTGCTGCAGGAGATCAAGGAGATCTTTGTGGGTCTGGGCTACCAGGTCGTTGACGGTCCTGAAGTGGAGCTGGCAAGCTACAACTTCACCCGCCTGAACATCGAAGAAGGCCACCCCTCCCGCGACCGCTCCGATACCTTCTATTTCGACGACAATGACGAAGTTCTGCTGCGGACCCAGACCAGCCCCATGCAGATCCGCTTCATGGAAAACCACAAGTCTCCCCTGTGCATGCTGGCCCCCGGCCGCGTGTTCCGCAAGGACGAGGCTGACGCCACCCACTCCCCCATGTTCCATCAGATCGAGGGTCTGGTGGTGGATGAGCACATCACCATGGGCAACCTGAAGGACGCCCTGATCACCATTATGCGCAAGATCTACGGCGCTGATGCCCAGATGCGCTTCCGCCCCCACCACTTCCCCTTCACCGAGCCTTCCTGCGAGATGGACATGCAGTGCCACAAGTGCCACGGCACCGGTGAGATCGACGGCCAGGTGTGCTCCACCTGCCACGGCGAAGGCTGGATCGAGCTGCTGGGCGCCGGTATGGTCCACCCCGACGTGCTGGCAAACTGCGGCATCGACCCCGAGAAGTACTCCGGCTTCGCCTTCGGCATGGGCCTGGAGCGTATGGCCATGGGCCGTCTGCGCATCACCGACCTGCGTCTGATCTTCGACAACGACGTACGGTTCCTGAATCAGTTCTAAAAGGAGGGATAGACTATGAAACTCAACAGAAAATGGATCAATGAGGAATTCGTGGATCTGTCCCACGTTTCCGACAAGGAATATGTTGAAAAGCTGACCATCTTCGGCCAGAAGGTGGAGACCTGGGAGCGCATGGACGCCGAGATCAGGAATGTGGTCGTGGGTAAGGTCGTTTCCATCGTCCGCCACGAGAACTCCGACCACATGTGGGTCTGCCAGGTTGACGTGGGCCAGGCAGAGCCTGTTCAGATCGTCACCGGCGCCCAGAATGTCCACGAGGGCGACCTGGTCCCCGCAGCGCTGCACAACTCCTGGCTCCCCGGCGGTGTCCACATCACCAAGGGCAAGCTGAGAGGTGTCAAGTCCAACGGCATGCTCTGCTCCTACCTGGAGCTGGGCCTGACCCAGAACGATCTGCCCGGCGCTTACGAGGATGGCATCTGGATCCTCAACGACGAGCCCTGCAAGCCCGGCGACGACATCAACCTGGTCATCGGCAACGACGACACCGTGGTGGACTTCGAGATCACCAACAACCGTCCCGACTGCTACTCCATCATCGGCCTGGCCCGTGAATCCGCCGCCGCCTTCGGCAAGGAAATGAAGCATCACGAGCCTGTGGTCCGCGGCTCCGACGCAGGCAATATCTTCGAGAAGCTGGACGTGGAAGTTCCCGCCGAGAACCTGTGCAACCGCTACACCGCCCGGATGGTGGCCAATGTCAAGATCGGCCCCTCCCCCAAGTGGCTGCGCCACCGGCTGCGCGCCAACGGCGTCCGCCCCATCAACAACATCGTTGACATCACCAACTATGTCATGCTGGAATACGGCCAGCCCATGCACGCCTTTGACTATCGCTATATCACCTCCGGCAAGATCGTGGTCCGGGAGGCTGCCGAGGGTGAGACTCTGACCACCCTGGACGGCATCATCCGTCCCCTGAAGCCCGGCATGCTGGTCATCGCTGACGACAACCGTGCCATCGGCCTGGCAGGCATCATGGGCGGCGAGAATTCCGAGATCATGGAAGACACCACCACCGTGGTCTTCGAGTCCGCCAACTTCGACGGCACCTCCATCCGCCAGACCGCCCTGGCTCTGGGTATGCGCACCGAAGCCTCCGGCAAGTTCGAGAAGCACCTGGATCCCATGCTGACTGTCCCCGCTGTGCAGCGGGCCTGTGAGCTGGTGGAGCTGCTGAACGCCGGCGATGTGCTGGACGGCACCATCGATATCATCAACTATGTCCCCCAGCCCAAGACCCTGCCCCTGGAGCCGGAGAAGATCAACCGCCTGCTGGGCACCGAGATCAGCAAGGAGCAGATGGTGGAATATCTGCGCCTGCTGGAGATCCCCGTAGAGGGCGACACCATTCTGGTTCCCTCCTTCCGTCCCGACCTGAACCTGATGGCCGACATCGCCGAGGAAGTGGGCCGCAGCTTCGGCTACAACGAGATCCCCACCACCGCCTTCAAGACCTCCACCCAGGGCGGCTACACCCCCGAGATGATCCTGGAGAACAAGGCAGGCCAGCTGTGCCGCAGCCTGGGCTACAGCGAGATCATCACCTACTCCTTCGTCTCCCCCGCCATCTTCGACCAGATCCGCCTGCCCGCTGACAGTCCCCTGCGCAACGCTATGCGGATCCAGAACCCCCTGGGCGAGGATACCTCCATCATGCGCACCATCGCCCTGCCCTCCATGCTGGAGATCCTGAGCCGTAACGCCGCCTACCACAACAAGGCTGCCAAGCTCTATGAGCTTGCCAAGATTTACCTGCCCCAGGAAGGCCAGGTCCTGCCCGCCGAGCCCAAGATGCTGGTTCTGGGCACCTACGGCGAAGGCACCACCTTCTTCACCCTGAAGGGCGAGCTGGAAGCCATTCTGACCGGCCTGCGCATCAAGAAGGCATCCTACACCGCCGTCAAGGACAACCCCAGCTACCATCCCGGCCGCTGTGCAAAGGTCACCATCGACGGCCGCGATGTGGGCTACATGGGCCAGGTCCATCCTCTGGTCGCCAAGAACTACGGCATCGAGGCAGAGGTGTACTGTGTCGAGATCGACTTCACCAAGCTCTTTGACCTGCAGCTGCCCGCTCCCACCTACACCCCCCTGCCCAAGTACCCCACCGTCTCCCGGGACCTGGCCGTCCTGTGTGACGAGGCACTGACTGTGGCTGAGGTGGAGAACGTCATGACCGCCGCTGCCGGCAAGCTGCTGCGGGGCATCCGCCTGTTCGACGTCTACCGCGGCAAGGGCGTTGCAGCGGGCAAGAAGTCCCTGGCCTTCTCCCTGGAACTGCGGGCCGACGACCGTACCCTGACTGACGCCGACTCCGAGGCCGTTGTGGCCAAGGTTCTGAAGGCCCTGGACGAGAAGCTGGGCGCTGTCCTGCGGTAAGTTGATTCACAGAAAATTTTCCGACGAGGGCTTTACACTTTCCTAAAAATGGGGTATAATAGCTGCATCTATATTCATACCTGTATAAGGAGGTCGAGACCATGACGGAAAACACCATCAAATTTACGGTACCCAGCGATGACAAAGAGAATATGCGCTTTATTCTCCGGACTGTGTTCGACGCCCTGAATGAAAAAGGTTACAATCCCATCAATCAGATCGTCGGCTACCTGCTCACGGAGGATCCCACCTATATCACCAATTACAACAATGCGCGCAGCATGATCTGCAAGCTGGACCGGGATGAACTGATGCAGGAACTGGTGAACTGTTACCTGTTCGGTTCCAAATAAAACAATTTCGAGGCTTTTGCCACGGCAAAAGCCTCGTTTTGTTTGAATGCGCAGCCTAACTTTTTGTTAGGCTGTATGTACCTTTTCAACTTCATACTCCCCTCCGTCTTACAAAATCCGTTAACTTTTCACCCAATCGGTAACATTTTTGTAACCAACTTTGAAATATGGGTTGACATTTTTGTTACAATGTGTTACAATTCACTCACGATTTGTTTGGAGGTACTACCATGGCTGAAGAAAAAGCAGTTTTGATGTACAAGGGTCGTCCTCTCATGCGTAAGGACAATCTGATTTATTATGGTTCCATGGCTGACTCCCACATCGTGATGCTGCAGATCCTGGAGACCAAGAAGGTCAACGGTCAGGATGTGGCATCCCGTGTTTCTGTTCAGCTCCAGCTCACCGATCCCGCCGCCAGACCCCGGGAACGGATCGTTAAGAAGAGCGAAAAAGACGGCCTCTACACGGCTCTGGATTTTGGCTGTGTGTGGCTCGAACGTGCTCTGGCCGGTAAGTAATTACCGTTACCAATAGATAGAAAGTAAGACGGAGGGTATCGTATGAAAAACTATAAGCGTCTCATTTGCCTGGTCCTGGTTCTGATCACGCTGGTGAGCACCATCTCCATCACTGCCGCTGCCCGCGGCGACATCAAGTATGGCATCGCCTTTATCACCGGCTCCGGCCTGCGCCTGCGCTCCCGCGCAACCACCAGCTCCAGTGTTCTGGACTCCGCCTCCAAGGGCGAGGTTGCAGTGGTCGTCAGCCGATCCGGCGAATGGTATAAGGTTATTTACAATCTGCAGGAAGGCTACATGCATTCCGATTATCTGAGCATCCTCACCCGTGAGAACGCCGAGCTGGGCTACGGCAAGGTCAACGGCTCCGCCGTCAACCTGCGCAGCGGCCCCAGCACCGCATACAAGGCCGTGGCGCGTGCCGACAAGGGCGACAAGGCCTACATCATCGGCATGAACGACGGCTGGTACAAGGTCATCTACGGTGAAAACGTCTGCTATATCCGCAGTGATTACCTGGATCTGACCGAGATCCCCTACGAAAACAAGGACTCCGCCAAGTCCCCCATCTTCTTCCGCAACGGCAAGACCACCGGCATCGCCGTCAGCGCTTCCGCACTGAAGGCCGCCCAGGATCCTGACTACAAGGAAGAGGAGGAAGAAGAGAATACTCTGGGCAAGCGCATTGTGGCTGTGGCCGAGAGCTGCCTGGGCATCCCCTATGTCTGGGGCGGTGAATCTCCCAGCGGTTTCGACTGCTCCGGCCTGGTCTACTACACCCTGAAGACTCTGGGCTACTCCCCCTACCGTACTGCTACCACTCAGTACAAGATGGGTACTTACGTTTCCAAGGATAACCTGCAGCCCGGCGACCTGGTGTTCTTCGCAGGCACCTACGCGTCCGGTATCTCCCATGTGGGCATCTACGTGGGTGACGGCCAGTTCATCCACTCCCCCCACTCCGGCGACGTGGTCAAGTACAGCGACCTGTCCTCCGGCTACTACGCCGAGCACTACTACGGCGCCCGCCGCATCGGCTAAATAAAAATGAATCCGCCGCTCCGAAAAGGAGCGGCGGTTTTTTCGTATTCTGTAGGGCTACGTTGGCATATTCAGCTGTATTTTCTCGGTCTCAGATCCTGTTCCCGGTCTTTCATGATCCGGGGCAGCGCCTTCATGCACACCGGGATGGACACCAGAGGGCCAAGAATATCGGAGATGGGCTCGGCGAAGAACACACTGGGCGCCCCCGCCAGATCCGCCAGCAGGAAGATGGAAACGAAATACACCAGCTTCCGCCAGAAGCTCAGCGGCAGCGACAGCTGTACCTGCCCCATGCCCGTCAGGCCGTCAATAATGGCATACTGGACGCCCAGCGGGATGATGGCCAGGGTAACGATCTTGATGGCCCGGAAGGCTTCTGCCGCGATGGCGGCGTCTTCCGTAAACAGACTGATGAACAGCGGGCCGCATGTACGGGCCAGAATGAACAGCACCGTGGTGTAACCTGCGCAGATGGCGGTAATGAACCGGTGCCCCTTGATGACACGCTCCGAATTGCAGGCACCGTAATTGTAGCTGAGGATACACTGGGTGCCGCCGCTGATCCCGCCCAGGGGCATGGTCACCACCAGCATGAAGCTCTGAACAATGGTGTTTACCGTCACCAGGATATCACCCTGGGCGGGGCCGCCATATTTCTGGAGCAGGGCGTTCATGGCGATGATCATCACATTGTCCACGGCGATGATGGCAAAGGGTGTGAAGCCCAGCTTCAGCACCCGCAGACAGATTCCCAGGTCATAGCCGCCAAAGGAGATCTTCACATTGCTGCGGCGGCTGAACAGGAAGCAGATGACGAACGCCGCGCTGGCAGCCTGGCTGATGATGGTGGCCAGCGCAGCGCCGCTGACGCCCATGTCGAAGACAAAAATAAACACGGGGTCCAGGATAATGTTCATCACCGTGCCGATCATGATGGACAGCATACCCGTCTTGGCGTAGCCCTGGGCGATGATGAACTGATTCATGCCCGTGGACAGCAGGGCAAAGACTGTGCCGGCAATGTAGACGCTGAAATAGGCGTCGGCATATTCATATGTGATGTCACTGGCGCCGAAGAGCCGCAGCATCGGCTCTTTCAGGGCGAACACCGCAGCCGTCAGAATGGCAGACAGCGCCAGCAGCATGGCGAAGCAGTTTGCCACGATCTGCCTGGCCCGGGCGGGATTCCGCTCCCCCAGGCTGATGCCCATGAGGGGGGTGCCGCCGATGCCGATGAGGAAAGCGAAGGAGCCCACCATGGTCACCACCGGGCCGCATACGCCCAGGCCCGCCAGAGCCAGATCCCCCACCTCCGGGATGGAGCTGACAAAAATGCGGTCGACAATGCTGTAAAACACGCTGACAAACTGGGCCAGCATGCTGGGGATGGCGATGCGTAGCACGAGAGCGGGAATGGGATCCCGTCCAAGATCATTGACTTTAGCCATTATGCATCCTCCTTCAGCAGGTCGAAGGCCATCCGGGGCGTGCCGTCGGAGACATAAATGGTGCCCCGGTGGGAGAAGCCGCTCTTTTCCAGCAAGTGACGCATGGGTGCGTTGTCGGCGTGGGTATCCATGCGGATGTGGTCGAACCGGGTCTTCGCATATTCCAGTGCTGCACCCAGAACGCCGCCGCCCCGGGAAGCCACCCGGTGGATGACGCCGTAAGGCGCATCGCTGCGCCAGGCACCGTTTTCGATGCAGACATAGGTATCATCGGGGCCGGGCATCATTACAAAGGTGCCCACGACTGCTCCCCCATTTTCCGCCACATAAATCACGCCTTTTTCCAGATCCTCCCTGGCGGACGCAAGATTGGGATAACTGCTGTCCGGCCACTGGGTCATATTGCCGCAGGCGCGCATAAAGCTGCGGGCGTGATCATAAATCTTCACGATCTCCTCCAGATCCGCCGCCGTGGCGGCGCGGACAGAGGGGGTTCTTTTTTCCATGTTCCATTCCTCCTTTTTTGCTATTATACACGCATTGCCACCGCTTTTCAATATTTCATAAAATGGCCCGCGCCGGACATAATAACACAAACAAACGAAAGAGGTGGATCTATGGCCATTCACAAGCGCGGACGCCAGAGCTTTATCCTGGCGCATCAGCCGGTGATCGACTGCTGGGCCAGTGTGGCTGGAAAAAAGGAGAGCGAAGGTCCCCTGGCGGATACCTTCGATGTGACCTCCCAGGATACGAAATTCGGCCAGGCCAGCTGGGAGCAGGCGGAAAAATACATGCAGCAGCTGGCACTGAACACCCTGGTACAGAAAGCAGGGGTAAAAAACAGGGACGTCGATCTGGTGCTGTCCGGGGATCTTCTGAACCAGTGCATCGGCTCGTCCTTCAGCCTGAACAACACGGGGCTGCCCCATCTGGGGCTTTACGGTGCCTGCTCCACCATGGCCGAGAGCCTGCTGGTGGCTTCCATGGTGGTGGGCGGCGGCTTTGCTGACCGGGTGGTGGCCATGACCTCCTCCCATTTCGCATCCTCGGAGCGGCAGTACCGCTTCCCCCTGGGCTATGGCGGCCAGCGGACTCCCACCGCCCAGTGGACGGTCACGGGAGCAGGTGCTGCCCTGGTACAGTCTTCCGGCACAGGCCCCCGGATCGAAAGCTGTACCATCGGCACCGTCACAGAGCTGGGCATCAAGGACGCCGCCAACATGGGACCCGCCATGGCTCCGGCGGCCCTGGCAACCATCCGCGCCCACATGGAGGATCTGGGCTGTGTCCCGGAAGACTTTGATCTCATCGTCACCGGGGATCTGGGGCAGCTGGGTAAGGATGTACTGATGGAGCTGGCAAACCGGGATGGGCTGAATCTGGGCGGAAAGCTCACCGACTGCGGGACCCTGGTCTTCGACTGCGTGGGACAGGATGTCCATTCCGGCGGCTCCGGCTGCGGCTGCAGCGCGGTGACCCTGTGCGGATTCCTGCTGGGAAAGCTGAAAGAAGGCGAACTGAAACGGATCCTCTTCTGCGGCACCGGGGCGCTGCTGTCGCCCACCTCCACCCAGCAGGGGCTGCCCATCCCCGGTGTATGCCACGCCGTATCTATCCACTGCGGGAGGGACTGACATGGACTATCTGAAAGCATTTCTTGTGGGCGGCCTGCTGTGCCTCATCGGGCAGATCCTCATCGACAAAACCAGGCTCTCCCCTGCCCGGATTCTGGTGGGCTATGTAGTTGCAGGCGTTTTCTTCGGCGGCCTGGGACTTTACAAGCCCCTCGTGGAATTTGCAGGAGCCGGCGCCTCCGTGCCCCTGACGGGGTTCGGATATCTGCTGAGCCAGGGCGTACGGAAAGCCGTCAATGCCGACGGTTTTCTGGGTATTTTCTCCGGCGGACTGAAAGCCGCTGCCTGCGGCATCACCGCCGCCATCATGGCAGGGCTTCTCGTCAGTCTGATTTTCAAACCGAAGGATAAAGCCTGAAAAACTGCACACACTATTGCAGGGCCAGTTCCCGAAAACACTTTGGAGGAAGAGACATGAATTACAATCAGAACAAGAACCAGAATTCCAACCAGTACCAGAATCAGAATCAGAACCAGGGCCAGAACAAGACCCAGAACGGCACCCAGAATACCCAGAACCAGAACTACAGCCGTGCCGGCAACCAGAATTCCAATCAGAATTCCAACCAGAGCCAGAACCGTAACTGCCGCTAAGCGTAAAAATGCCCCCTCTGCCGAGGGGGCATTTTTTATCGTCAGATCTTTACGAATTCTCCCAGCCGGAAGAAATAGAGGTAGGCCGCCTTGACACGCCTGCCGTAGATCCTTTCCAGTGCGTCGGCGTAGGTATCCACCTGGGGACGGTAACGCGCCACCACGGCATCCAGGTTTTCCGCCGTCACGAAGTCTGTCTTGAAATCCACCACGGTGATGCCGTCCTCTTCCAGCAGAGCACAGTCCACAACACCCTGCAGCAGCACCTGTTCCCCGGCCAGTCCGGCACGGTAGCTGCTGCCGTCATCCAGAATGGAAAACTTGAATTCCCGCAGATATTCCGTGCCGTCCCGAAGCCGCAGACCGAAAGGCGAGGCAAAGAAGGCTGCGATCTTTCCGGCGCTGACCATGCTCCGCTGCTGCGCAGTCAGCAGGCCATTGGCCGCCAGGCGGTCCAGTTCGGCGTTGACACGCTCCAGGCTGCCGCAGGCCTCGTAGCGGATGTACTGCATGGCGGCGTGCATGGCATTACCGTAGTCCTTACCCCGATGCTGCGCCTCCATGAAGCTGGGCTTACGCCAGCTGCGGTGGAGCACCTTCGGTTCTGCGGTATCCTCTGCCGCTTCTTCATCCTTGAAGCGGCCCTTGCGCTGGGTGGCCGTCTGCTTGGAGGGCGTCTCGGTGGCAGCTGTATGACCATAGCGGAAGGCCAGGGCCGCTCTCAGCCGTTCCTCAGCCCCGGCGGGCAGTGTTTTCGGCTCTTCCTCCACCCGGGATCCGGTCTGCACGATCTCCGGTGCCTGGCCGATGACCATTTTCCACCGGTGGTCCCGGTCCGTATCGCACAGCCAGCGAAGCTCCGGGTCATCCAGCAGGGCGCTGCCCTCCCGGCGGCGGATGGCCGCCAGCAGCACCCAGTCGCCGGGACAGCTCACGTCCCGCACCAGCCGTTCATTTCCGGCAGGATCCATCTGCATGGCCAGCTTGTCCAGTTTCTCCTGGACCTTTTTCACGGCGTAGGTCATGATGAGCCGGTCCTGTGGCCGGGTCATGGCCACATACAGCACCCGCATTTCCTCCGACAGGCTTTCTGCGGCGGTCTTAGCCATGATGGCCCGCTTGGCCAGTGTTGCGTAGCGCACCCGTTTATCGCCGTCGGCCACACTCAGGCCCAGCCCCAGCTCCTTGTGGCACAGCACCTGGGCCCGCAGGCTCTCCTGATTGAACTGCCGCGACAGGCCGCACAGAAACACCACCGGGAATTCCAGGCCCTTGGACTTGTGGATACTCATAACAGTGACCGCGCCGGCGGCGCTTTCGCCCTCCACCTTCAATCCCTTTTCCTCCTGCATTGCCAGGTATTCCAGGAACTGCTCCAGATCCCGGTGACTGCCGTTTTCATATCCGGCAGCCAGCTGGTAGAAGGCCTGTAGGTTCGCCCGTCGGATCTCGCCGTCAGCCATGGCGGCATAGATGCTGTCCATTCGGGTCAGAGCGAAGATCTTCTGGATCAGGTGGGCGATGGAATACATCCGGGCATCCCGCCGCAGCACCGCCAGGGTCCCCAGAAAGGCCCGGTTCTTTTCATTTTCCTGGGCGGTCAGGGCATCGTAGAGGGTGCATTTGGTATTCCCGCCCCGGAAGGACGCCAGTTCATCAGCAGAGAAACCGAAGACAGGGCTTGCCATGGCGGCGATGAGGGGAATATCCTGCCGGGGATTGGAGACGATCTGCAAAATGGAGCGCAGGGTCTGGATCTCCGAGGCTTCCAGCAGGTTGGTACCGCCGCCCGTGGTGCAGCGGATGCCCCGGGCTTCCAGAGCATTGCGGAACTGCCCGCCCACGCTGCCGGGAGAACGCAGCAGGATCACGATATCGTCGGGCCTGACGGGCCGCAGGGTGTCTTTGTCCCGGATCAGGGTGCCGGTGTCCAGCATTTCCTGGATCCGCCGGGCCACATAGGCCGCTTCCTCGGCGTAGGTGTCGCTTTCCACATCGATGCAGTGCAGCTCCACGCCCGGCTCCGGCAGGCTCTTGCGGGTCAGCCCCTCATGGAGTGCTTCGTCCGCGCCGTAGTGCAGACCGCCCACCCGCTGGCACATGCAGCTTTCGAACACATGGTTCACCGCCTCGATGACCTCGGGGCCGGAGCGGAAATTGGCGCTGAGGAGGACCTTCCGCCCCTCCCCCGGCTCCGCCTGCTCCACATGGGCATAGCAGTTATACTTTTCCAGGAAGATGCCGGGATCTGCCAGACGAAACTGGTAGATGGACTGCTTCACATCACCCACCATAAAGCAGTGGTGGGCGTCGCCGGTGAGGGCGGTGAAGATGGCGTCCTGCACCTGGTTGGAATCCTGGTACTCGTCCACCATAATCTCCACGAACCGCTCCCGCAGCTCACGGGCGGCTGCGGTGCGGATCTTCTCCCCCAGACCGTTGTCCCGCCACAGCAGCTCCAGCACCAGATGCTCCAGATCCCCAAAGTCCACACAGCGGCGGATGCGCTTGGCTTTGCTGAATTCTTCCCGGAACCGGCGCACCAGGGCGATGAGTCCCCGCGCCGCGGCAGCGGACTGGGACAGGTCGCTCAGGATCTGAGCGGAATCATCTGTAAACCAGGCCAGCTGTTTCTCGATGCCCTTCTTGCAGGCCTCCCGGCAGGCCTTGATCCGGGCCTTGGCATTCTCGTCAAAATTCTTCGGGAATGTCAGCCGCCCGTATTCGATGGGCCGGTGGGCCGCCACCGCATCCCAGCTTTCACATGAGCGAAGGCTCCGCAGATCCACCAGGGACACCTTCAGATTCAGAATGACCTTGCCCTTCTCGTCATTTTCTTCGGCGATAGCCAGGCACCGCTCCATGGCGGTGATGTGCAGATCCAGATAGGAAAAGAATTCCTCCATCAGGTACTGACCCCAGACGGTCTGGGAAGCATCGGAAACGGATTCCACATCGGCGTCGCGCAGGCATTTATCCAGCCACTGTTCGGGGTCGGGGTGGCACATGGCACTGTCATAAACCTTCAGCACAATATCGGCCACCAGCCGGTCGTCCCGGCCCAGGCCCTGGGTATCCACGAAGGCCCGGAAATCCTCGTCCTCGTGGGCATTTTCATAGGCCCGGTCCAGCAGGTCGGACAGGACCCGCTCCCGGATCTCGGCACACTCATTTTCATCGGCCACACGGAAATCACCGCTGAGCTTCAGCTGCCGGGCGTATTCCCGTACCACATCACCGCAGAAGCCGTGGACAGTGGAAATTTTCGCCAGGAACAGGCGCTGGATCTGCCGCTGGAGATGGCGGTTGTCAGGGTCATCCGCAATGGCCTCCGTCAGCCGGGCAGCGATCTTACCCCGCAGCTCGGCAGCGGCAGCCTTGGTGTATGTAATGATCAGAAAATCGTCCAGATTGACCCGTGTATCCTTCAGATACTCCATGAGCCGCTCCACCAGGACCTTGGTCTTGCCGGAGCCGGCAGCAGCGGACACCAGCAGATTGCCGCCCCGGTTCAGGCTGGCAGTTTCCTGTTGCTTGGTCAGTGGCATTGCGGATCCCTCCTTCTTTCGATCTCTTCCCAGAATTCATCGGCGGATACCGCCGCCCGGTTCCGGCGGCCCTCCACCTCCCCCTCGTGGCACACGGCGCCGAAGGGACAGAAGCTGCAGGCGTTGTGACTGCTGCCCCGGGTATAGGGGTTGGGGGATACATTGCCGGAAGCAATGTCGTCCACAATTTCGCCAAGGGTCTTCATGACGAACGCCTCCAGCAGCCGCAGCTGACTGCGGTTGGCCAGGTCCCCCACCAGGTTGCCCCTTGCATCCACCTTGCAGCTGAGCCACTGGGGATCCCATTTCCCCTCCCGGTCGGGACGGGGCTCCATGGCCTCCAGCACATGGGACTCGTTCAGCAGCAGGCCCCTGCGCTTTCGGTTCTTTTTGCGTTCTTTTTCCAGCTTTTCCTGGTCCTCGCGGCCGTCGATGGACACATAGGGCGCCCGGGCGGAGAAATACTGAACGCCTGCCGCCTGGGAGTTGTCCCCCACCAGCCCCCCGTTTTCCAGGGCGAAGAGGTACAGCAGCATCTGCAGTCCCACACCACTGAGGATGTCGGTGTAGTCGAAATCCTTCTTGCCGGTCTTGTAATCCACCACCCGGTAGTAGGACTGGTCCCGCCACTGCCAGGTATCCACCCGGTCCACGAAGCCCATCAGGTAGGCCCGCATGGCGCGGCTGCGCAGCTGGATGGGTGGGTACGCGCCGTCCCGGTCGAACTGGACTTCCACGCCGGCGGGCTGGAAATCGGAGACGCTGAGTTCGCTCCACAGCTCCTCCACGATGATTTCCAGCTCCCGGCGGTTGCGGCGGAAGAGGTAATCCAGCCGCTCCGTGGACAGGACCGCAAACCGCTTGGCGGCGTAAGCGTCGGAATACCCGGCAGCGATTTGCTGGGTTTCTTCCAGGCTCACCTTGTGGAAGCCCCCCCGCCCCATGACGTCCTTCACGGTGTTTTCCAGCACATCGTGGACATAGGTGCCAAATTCCGCCGGATCGATGGCGGCTTCCTTCCGCTCCTTGGCCCGGAGGCCGTATTTCAGGAAATAGGACAGCCGGCACTCCGCCTGGGTGTTGACCTGGGAAGCGGACAGGTGCAGCGTCTTTCCGTAAAGTTTTTCAATATGTTCCCGCTCCACCGTTCCCAGAGTATATCCACGGCGGCGGCAGATTTCTTCAAATTCGTCGGCGATGCCGATGCGGCCCGCCACGCCCCCTGCATTCAGGGAGGCAAGGTACGCGCCCGCTTCCCGTGCGTCGGCCTGAGCCGCCGCCAGCCGGGTTTCTGGCTCTGTTTCACAGCCCGCCATGGCCGCCACCCGCCGGGTAACGAAGGAGGGCTGACCGCCGGAATAACACACCGTCACCGTCTCAGACGCGCCGCAGAAGCAGCCGTAAATTTCAGCAAATTCCGCCTGGATGCCCTCCAGGCTGCCGCCGGTAAGGGGCAGATCCAGCTTGCGCAGGGTGTCCCGCTCCTGGTCCGTCAGCAGGCCCGTGGAACCGGTGTAGCCGGGGAGATTTCCCTCCTGACCGCCCAGCACGATCAGGTGCCGCTGCTGGTGGCAGCGCATGGCGCTGGCCTGACCGGCCTGGACGGCATCCAGCACCGGGGGAATGGTGCCCACGTTGTACTGGCTCAGCAGCAGCTTGAACAGGCGGATGAAGCTGTCGGCGTCAAAGACCGCATCCCCCAGTACATCGTAAAGCTGCTCCAGGGCGGTAAGCAGGATCTCCCAGAGCTGATTCAGGATCTGGGCGCTGCGGTTGTCACCCGCTGCGTCCAGTTCCTGGGCCAAAGTATCCAGATGCTCTGCCAGGTGAATACCCTCCAGGAAGGTATAGATGGCTTTCACCTGTCCGCCCAGATTCCGGGCGTCGGCAAAGCTGCGGCGCAGATCGTCCAGGGGACCGACAGCCAGTGCCCGGGCTTCATTGAGCCGGGCCAGCAGCGCAGTGTCTGCATCGCTCCAGTTTTCCTGGAGCCCCTGGGGATGGTTCTTCCATTCCTCCATCCACCGCTTGCCTCGGATCCCCCAGGTAACGGCATAATTTTCCACCAGATCGCAGGTATCGGGATCCAGGGGCGAAAGGATGGAACGCAGGTAGCGCAGCATGGAGCGCTGCTCGAAACCATCCAGGGCTGCATCCAGCGCCGCCAGAACGGTGACCACCACGCTCTTGTCCAGAATATCCTCGGTGCCGGATAGGTACAGGGGAATGCCTGTCCGCTCAAAAACCATTTCCATCTGGGGCTTATAGCCGCCCAGATCGCCGCAGACCACCACGATATCCCGGTAACGGCAGCCGCCGCGGACCAGCTCCATGATCCGCTCCGCCGCCGCCACGCACTCGTCATAAATGCCGTCGGCACGGATGACTTTCAGGCAGTCCAGCTTGACGCCCTC
This sequence comes from Oscillospiraceae bacterium, assembly GCA_017465745.1. GTDB lineage: Bacteria > Bacillota > Clostridia > Oscillospirales > Oscillospiraceae > Faecousia. The sequence goes on along the minus strand of JAFTVM010000090.1, from coordinate 32,076 downwards.
CAGGCTGCCCTGGAAGAGCTTCTGCCGCAGAGGCTCCAGGGGCGTGGGATTGGGCTCGATGATCTCAACCTGACAGGCAATGCCGGATCGCCGGGCGAAATCCAGAATATCCGCCGCCGTCTCGTGGGCCTTCTCAAAGGCAAGACCCACAAATTCCCTCTGGTTCGCCCCCGTCAGGAACCGGGTGGGGGCACAGTTGACGCTGATGGTGACATCCCTGGAAAATCGGATCAGATGCTCCAGGATCTCCATGTGCTGCCGGGTAAAATCCGGGAATCCGTCTATGTAGAACACATGATTCTGGGCAAATTCGCCGTCGCGCAGCTGCTCCAGCAGCAGCGTTTCCTTTTCCCGGGGGTCCCGTCGGCCGTTTTCGCAGATGGCATCGTAGGCGCTCATCAGCAGGGACAGCTCCTTCAGCTTTTCCGACAGCCGTCCCTCGGTCTTCTCTGCCGCCGCCATCAGATCGGTGGAGGTGATGCAGCAGCGCTTGAATTCATCCACAGCGTCGATGATCTCCGCAAGGAATTCGGGATTCGTCGCCACGGAGCCGAAGGAGCGCAATTCCTGCGGCACGCTCCGAGCCGCCGCCGCCATGGCCACCAGCCGGCCGCCGCCGTCCAGGCAGTCCGCCCCCGCCATTTCCAGATCATCGCTGACCCGGCGGGATAGCCTCGTAAACGACAGGACTTCGGCAAACCGGCTGGCGGTATCCCCCGCCGCGGCGCACAGCCGCCGTTCTGTATCGTGGCTGATCAGCTCCGGCACCATCAGGATCCGGCCGCCCTTTTCATTTTTCACATCCCGGCTGATCCGGGCCAGGACCTCGTCCCGGCAGGCCGTCCAGTCGGTGCCCAGCAGCAGATGCAGCATACTGCCACCGCCTTTCTCTGTAATGGCTCTATGATACCACACAATCCGTCCAAAAAACAGACACAGTTCTTACCTGTGGAAGAAATTTTCGACCTCCCCCAGCAGATCCAGCAGCAGAAACCGCACCTCGTACTCCCCCGTCAGGGTATCCGTCAGACCATCGGAAAAACCGGCCCCAACTGCCACATCTTCAAATCCCGTAGTGGTTTCCGGCACGCACAGGCTGGGGAACACCACGCACCACCAGTTGTGTCCCTCGCCTTCCCCAATGGTGATCCGCAGGGCGTCATATAGCCCCGCCGGGAGGGAAAAGGTATCGTAGACCCGGGCGGCGAATTCCTCCACCTGGAGGCTCACCGTGGCCACATCGCCGCAGCCTGCTGCCGCCAGGGCCTCGTTGGCAACTCCTTCGATCTGCGGCAGATGCTGCGCAATGTACGCTTTGGCCTGTTCGGCATCCGTCACATCGGCCAGAGCCTCCTGCAAACTCTCCAGCACCGCGTCCCGGACCCGGAGCTTGATTGCCTGGTCTTCGTCTGAATCCGACGCCGCCACCACATGCATCCGCACCAGCTCGTTCTTCAGTTTTTCCTTATCCCCCAGCAGCGCGCCGAGATACACGACACACACCGCAAGAAAACAGATAAAGATCCGTCTAAGTAACTTTTTCATAAAAAAACACCGTCCATACTGAATTTATCCTCAGTATGGACGGCATTTGCCAGAATTATACAGGTTTGCAGATAAAGACGTTGGGGTAATTATCCTTCAGCATGGAGCAGATGACAGCCGCCACCTCAAATTCGGAGACGATGGCAAAGCAGGCAGAACCGGAGCCGGTCATCTGGTAGCCGACAGCGCCGTACTGGTGGAAGATGGACTTGATGTAGTTCAGCTCCAGATGGTCGGCGGTGACCACGGGGTCGAAAACATTGCACAGGCCGTGGGCGATCTTCTCCAGGTCACCGGCATACAGGGCGCGCTCCATGGCCTGGTTGTCAGGACGGTTGGCGATGGCCACCTGGTCCAGCTTCCGGTACAGCTCCGGGGTGGAGACGGAAAATTCGGGCTTGCAGACCACGATGATGCAGTCGGGCATATCAGGGAGCTTGCGAATCCGCTCACCCCGGCCCTCGCACATGGCGGTGCCGCAGATGACGCAGAAAGGCACATCGCTGCCCACCTGGGCACCCAGCTCCGCCAGTGCGCCGATGGACAGGGGCTCGCCGTAATGCTTGTTCAGGGCACGCAGCACAGCAGCCGCGTCGGCGCTGCCGCCGCCCATGCCCGCGCCGCTGGGGATGCGCTTGGTGATGCGGATCTCCAGGCCCTCAGGATCCTTGTTCATAGCGTCGCAGTAAACCCGGGCAGCCTTCCAGGCCAGGTTGTGCTCGTCGCAGGGGATGCCCTCCTTGTCGCAGACAAGCTTCCAGGGCTTGCCGGTGCCGATGTCGATCTCGATGTCATCCCGGATGGACACAGTCTGCATGACGCTCTGCAGGTCATGGTAGCCGTCGGGCCGCTTGCCCAGCACATCCAGCGTCAGATTCAGTTTGGCAAATGCGCCTTCGTAAAGGGTAGTCATAGTCATACCTCCCGATTATATTTGACCTTATTATAGCAGAAATCCAGCGTTTTGCAATTGTATAATCCTCCGATAAATGGGGAAATATAGCCATGTGAAATCATACATGAGGAGGTAATCTTATGGATACCATCGCACAGATCCTGTCCATCGTGGGCTGCCTGAACTGGGGCCTGGTGGGAATCTTCCAGTTTGACCTGGTGGCCTGGCTTTTCGGCGGCTCCGATACGCTGCTGGCCCGGATCATCTACACCGTCATCGGCCTGGCCGGTGCCTGGTGTATTTCCTTCCTGTTCCGTCGGGATGCCCTGGTGGAGGGGGAATAAGAACAGCGGCAGTTCCGTTTTGGAACTGCCGCTTGCTTTTATTTGACTTTGATCTTAACCGTACATTCCTGGTCGCCGTAGATGGCGCGGACAGTGGTTTCACCGGAGGCGACGGCGGTGATCAGGCCGGTATCGCTGATGGTGACGATGCCGGGATCATCACTGATCCAGGTGATATCCTCCGCGGGAATCTCATTGGCAAGCAGTTGGGTCGTCTGGGTCACTGCGCCGAAGGTCAGGTCGTAGTAGTTCAGCTCCAGCTCCACATCCAGCAGCGCATCAGTGGGCGCTTCCGTCGGCGGATCTGTGGGGGGATCGGTTGGCTCTTGCGTGGGGGGATCCGTGGGCGCATCAGTCAGCGCCTGCGTAAGCTCAGCGGTGGGCTCATCGGTCTGCACCACCGCCTGGGTGGGCCATTCGATGCTGCGCAGATAGGGCAGGCCGTAATGGCCCAGCAGATACATCGCTGCCAGGACGAAGGCTGTGATGGCCACGCCCAGCACGATCTTCCGCAGCAGACCGCCCTTTTTCTTCTTACCCTCTTCTTCCGCAGCTTCGGGCTCCCCGGGATTCTCCGCAGGTACAACGGCTTCTTCTGCCGCAGGCTCTTCTTCTACAGGAAGTTCCTCAGAAATTTCGGCTTCTTCGACCTCAGGGGCTTCTCCGACAGGCAGTTCCGCAGGAATTTCGGCTTCTTCCGCCGCAGGCTCTTCTTCTACGGGAAGTTCCTCGGAAATTTCGGCTTCTTCAACCACAGGGGCTTCTCCGGCAGGAAGTTCCGCAGGAATTTCGGCTTCTTCCGCCGCAGGCTCTTCTTCTACAGGCGGTTCCTCGGAAATTTCGGCTTCTTCGACCACAGAATCTTCCCCGACAGGCAGTTCCGCAGGAATTTCGTCTTCTCCTGCCGCAGGCTCTTCTTCTACAGGCGGTTCCTCGGAAATTTCGGCTTCTTCGACCACAGAATCTTCCCCGGCAGGCAGTTCCGCAGGAATTTCAGCTTCTTCCGCCGCGTGCACTTCCTCGACGGGAGGTGCAGGAACAACAGCCGTTTCAACGGCCGGTTCTTCCCTGGCAGGAAGCGCCTCGCTGAAAAGGATCTCATCCGCCGCCGTTTCCCGGACTGCCGGCTCCGCCTGGCTCTGTTTCCTGGCCTTCTGCTTCAGCCGTTTTGCCACGTTTCTCTTGGAAAAACGTCCGCCCCGCACCTTCTCCCGGACAGCTGTCGTCCGTTCCTCATGGAACGGGGTCTCCTGAAACGCCCGGGCATAGCCGCAGGTCGGACATGTATGCTCTGTATCGGAATAGGATGTTCCGCAAATGTCACAGATCAATTTGCTCATAAACGGTCTCCTCCTGAATATGTAAACCAATTCTTAAACATTATAACACTCCCGCCCCAAGAAAACAACCGGGAATCTGTAATTTCTTATTTTTATATTGAAAAGCTGAAAAAGAGTTGCTTTTTTCGGAATTATACCGTATGATATATTAGTTAAAGGAGGCGAATCATATGTCAGAGCAAAAACTCGTCTCTCCCCTGCTGGACGGCTTCCAGATGGGCGATCCCATCAGCAGCCATGACGGCGTTCGCTGCTGCCCCGCAATCAAGGAGAATTCTGATAACAAATACATCATTAAGATCCTGTCCATCCCCGCATCCCAGAGCCAGCTGGAGGCTCTGCTGCTCACCGGTGCTTTCCAGGACGCTGCAGGCGCCCTGAATTATTTCCGGGAACTCTCTGACGGCGTCGTCCGGGAGGCGCAGCTGCATCAGCAGCTCGCCCGGCTGAAGGGCTTTGTCCCCTGCGAAGGCTGGCAGGTGGTTCCCATGGACGATAACCAGCTCGGTTACGACGTCTACCTGCTGACCCCCTACCGCCGGACCCTGGAGCGGTATCTGAAGCGAAACACCATGACCCACCTGGAAGCTGTGAATCTGGGTCTGGATCTCTGCGCCGCCCTGGCCGCCTGCCGCCGGGCCGGTTACATCTATGTGGACCTGAAGCCCAGCAACATTTTTATCTCCGATGACAAGGAATACCTCATCGGCGACCTGGGCTTTATCAGCATGGATTCCATGAAGTACGCTGCCCTGCCCAGCAAGTACCGCAGCTGCTACTCCGCACCGGAGCTGCACGATATGTTCTCCACCATCAGCCCCACTGCCGATATCTATGCCCTGGGTCTGATCCTTTACCAGGTGTACAACGACGGCCAGCTGCCCTTCGATACCCAGCCCCCCGCAGAGGAGCTGGCGCCCCCCGCCAATGCCGACTATGAGATGGCTGAGATCATCCTGAAGGCATGCCATCCCGACCCCGACCAGCGCTGGCAGAATCCCACCGATATGGGACAGGCCCTGGTGGCCTACATGCAGCGCAATACCATCAACGATGTGCCCATCATTCCCCCTGTGATCGCCGAAGCGGCCGAAGAAGAGGCGCTCCCCCTCGAAGAGGAGAACGCTGAAGCTGCCCCTGAGACCTCAGAAGGGGCCACCGAAGCCGATGCACAGGAGTCTGATGCTGCGCCCGAAGCGCCTGCCGAAGCCCATGCAGCAGACGAAACTATCCCCGCCCAGGAGGTTCCCGCCGAAGAGGATATCCCTGCGGAAGAAGCCGAAGAAGAGACCGCTGCCGCGGCGCCTGCGGAAGCCGCCGCGGACGAGCCTGAAGAATCCGTGGCTCAGGAACTGGCTGATGTGTATGACATGATCTCCGACGACGAGATCCCCGAGGAATCCGATGTTCAGGATCTGGAGGACACGGCAGTTTCCGAGGAGACCTCCGCCATGCTGGCCCAGGCCGAAGAGCTGGCCTCCCACGAGATCCCCGAGCCCGTCGTGGTTCCCGAGGCCAAGCTCCCCGAGGAAGAGCCGGAACCCGAAGAAACCGCCGAACCCGCCGCAGAAGACGGCGAGGATGACCCGGAGGACGAGGATACGGACGAAAGCGGCGAAGAGGAAATAGATGTTCCCCTCACCATTCCCGATCTGGAGCCCGTCAAGAAAAAGGGCAAAAAGTGGCTGGCCATCCTTGCCATTCTCGTGCTGCTGGCCGGTCTTGCCTACGGCGCCAACTATTACTACCAGAACTACTACCTGGTTCCCGTGGATGTGTCCATCGTGGACGCCGGAACCAACGAGATCACCGCTCAGGTGGTCACTGACTTCGATGAAGGCCTGCTCATGGCCGTCTGCATCGACACCTACGGCAACAGTGTTCCCGCCGCAGTCAACGATGGCGTCGCCCACTTCACCGGCCTGAATCCGGGTACCCAGTACACCGTGAAGGTGGAAATCGACGGCTTCAACAAGCCCGTGGGCACGCCCTCCGCCAGCATCTCCACCATTGCCCAAACCAATATTGTCAGCCTTGCCGCCACCACCGGCGCAGAGGACGGCTCCGTGATTTTGAGCTTTACCGTCGATGGCACCGATCCTGAGAACTGGACCGTGGAATACGCCGCCGAGGGCGAAGAGCCTCAGGTCATGTCCTTCACCGGCCACATGGTCACCATCACCGGCCTGACTCTGGATACCACTTATACCTTCCATCTGATGCCCTCCGAGACCACCGATGTGGAGGTGGTTGGCACCAATACGCTGGAATTCATCCCCGGCAAGGTGATCCTTGCCGAGAACGCCGCCATTGAATCCTTCAGCGGCGATGTGATGACCGTCCGCTGGAACGCCCCCGAGGGCGCCCAGGTTTCCGAGTGGACCGTCCGCTGCACCAGTGCCGACGGCTACGACGAGACCCTGACCGTCACCGACAGCGCCGCCAGCTTCAGCGGCATTGCCGTGGACACCACCTATACGCTGGAGATCCTGGCCCAGGGCATGACCCAGAGCGTCCGTGCCGACGTGACGCCCAAGCTGCTGACCGTGACCGGTATCAACTGCACCCCCGTGGATTCCGCTACCCTGCGGATCACCTGGGAGTATGAGGGCGACGTCCCCGCCAGCGGCTGGACTGTTATCTACAGTATGGACGGCGGTGAAGCACAGACTCTGACCAGCCAGACCAACGCAGCCGACCTGTCCCCCGTGATCCCCGGCTCTGCCTATACCATCAGCGTCGCCGGTGTGGAGACCACCTATGAAGTCCCCGCCGCAGGTGCGTTCAGCGGTTACGGCATCGACGCCTCTGACCTGACCTACAGTATCTGCGTCACGCCCTCCGCCAGTGACTGGGATCAGTATGACGTCACGCAGTATACTTCCAGCTTCTCCGCCGGTCAGTCCATCTCCCTGGTGGTCTACAGCAAGTCCAGCGTCCGCAGTGACAATGCGGATATCCAGCTGCTGTACCTGATCCGGGATGCCCAGGGCAATGTGCTGCCCGGTATGACCGCTTTGGAGACCATGAAGTGGACGGATATGTGGTATCAGAACCACTTCTGCCCCACCCTTCCCAATGTCCCCGACGAGGCCGGTACATACACCGTCGAAATTTACTTCGACGGCGGCCTGGCCATCACCAAGCAGTTCAAGATCCAGTAAATCCATATAAAAAGCAGCCGTACCTTCCGGTACGGCTGCTTTATTGCGTTGTATCAAAAATGGTGCATGATCAGTTCCAGGGCCAGTTTCTGGCCGGGCAGCAGGCTGTCGATGATCACGTATTCCTCCCGGGTGTGGGAGCCGGCACCGTCGTAGACGCCGACGCAGATGGCAGGGACGCCCATGGACAGGGGGATGTTGCAGTCCGTGGAGCCGGGGCCGAAGGTAATGGGCTTACCGCAGTTGCGTTCGGCGGCATCACTGGCTCTTGTGCACATGGCTTCCATGGCGGTTTCCTCCACCTCCGCCGAACAGGGGCGGTCGCCCACCAGGGTCACGGTGACGCCGACGCCCTTGGTGCGGTAAAATTCCAGAGCAGCCTCCAGGTGCCGCTCCATGACGGCCAGGGACTCTGCCTCATCGGAACGGAACTCGTAGAGCATTTCTGCGTGCTGGGCAATAGTATTGACGGAGGTACCGCCGGAGATGGTGCCCACATTGTAGGTGGTCTTTCCCTTGGGTGGCACCTTCATGGTGTAGAGGGTATCGATCAGGGAGGCCAGGTATGCGATGGCGTTGCGGTTGCCGAAGGCACCGTAGGAATGGCCGCCCTCGGTGTCCACTTCGATCTTGTACCGCTTGGAGCCCACCGCCCGGTCCACGCCGAAGCCGTCGTGACCGTCGTAGGTAATGAATTCCCGGATGCGGTGGCCGTAATCTTCCATGATCTTCCGGGAGCCCTTCAAATTTCCCAGGCCTTCCTCGCCGGAATTGACCACCAGCAGCACCCCCCGATCCCGGGGCGTCATCTTCTTTTCCGCGATGTACTTTGCCGCCTGGAGCAGCGCCACCACGCTGGCGGTATCGTCGCCCACGCCGGGGCAGCAGATGCGGCCGTCCTCGATTTTCAGGGGCAGCGGCTCCAGATCCGGGAACACCACATCACTGTGGGCCATGAAGACGGCGATGGGGCCCTCCCCCTCACAGCCGATGGGATACACCACATTCAGCGCTTCGTCGATGTATACGCCTTCCGCACCATTGCGTTCCAGCCATGTTTTGCAGAATTCCGCCCGGCGCTCCTCCTGATTGGAGGGCGCGGGGATCTGCGCCAGCTCTTTCAGCAGCTCAAAACTCTCCTGAAAGTGCGCTTCCAGCCAGATTTTCATTTCATCGGTCAGTTTCATTTTCCTTCCTCCCCGCGCAGCTTATCCAGGCGCATGTTTCTCAGGTGGATCACCACATTGGTGCCCACCATCAGCAGATTCAGACAGTAAAAACACAGAACATACCACTTTCTGTCGAATTCCGCCATATAACTCTGGCTCATAAGCTTGGCGGCGATACCCGCCACGTAGCCCGCGAAAATGAGCAGCAGAAAGCTCAGGCTTTTGCCCTCGGCACTGCGGGACCAGTAATTTTTCCACAGGTTCAGGGGCCAGGAGGCGCCGAAGCACAGCACCATGGTGATTTCCAGAATTTCGGACACAGAATCCCTTCTTTCTTCCTTTTTTACCATTGTACCACCCAATGGTCCGGGCCGCAAGAGAAAAAGCGGGACATGCTGACGCGTGTCCCGCTTTTCATTAGGTCTCCATATTCTTTTTGGCGGCGGACAGCATCAGCTTGATGCGGTTAAGCTGGTTGACTTCACTTGCGCCGGGGTCATAGTCCACGGCCACGATATTGGCCTGGGGATAGGCCTTCTTAACGGCCTTGATGACGCCCTTGCCCACCACATGGTTGGGCAGGCACGCAAAGGGCTGGATGCAGACGATATTGGGGGTACCGGTCTTCACCAGCTCCACCATCTCGCCGGTGAGGAACCAGCCCTCGCCGTACTGGTTGCCAATGGAGAGGAAGGGCTTTGCCAGGTCCGCCACCTCCTCGATGGGCATGGGGGCTTCGAAGCGTTTGGACTGCTCCAAAGCCTTGATGGCATGGCGGCGGAAATACCGCACAGCCTTCACCGCAATATTGGCAATGATCCCGGCTTTCTTTCCCGCGCCCAGGAATTCGGCACGGTATGTATTGTTGTAGAAGGAGTAGTTCATGAAGTCCAGCAGGTCGGGCACCACAGCTTCCGCGCCCTCCCGCTCCAGCAGCTCCACCACATGGTTGTTGGCCAGGGGCATATACTTGACAAGGATTTCGCCCACCACGCCCACCCGGGGCTTGCGCACCTTCTCATCAATGGGGAAATTGTCGAAGGCGTCCACAATGGCGTAGCACAGCTTCTTGAAATTCCATTTGGAGTGAGGATCCGTCAGGGCTTCGATAACGGTGGCGCGCCACTGGCGGTGCAGGGCGTCGGCGGAGCCGGGGATCAGCTCATAGGGCCGCACCCGGTACAGGCAACGCATGAACAGGTCGCCGCAGATGGCGGCCTGCGCCACCTTGATCAGCAGACCGGCAGGCAGCTTGAAGCCGCTGTTGCTTTCCAGTCCGCTGAGATTCAGGGAGATGACGGGAATGTGGGCCATGTTCACCTTTTCCAGGGCGCGGCGGATGAAGCCCACATAGTTGCTGGCCCGGCAGCAGCCGCCGGTCTGGGTCATGATGATGGCCAGCTTGTGAGTATCGTACCGGCCGGACAGCACCGCCTCCATGATCTGGCCGATGGTGGTGATGGAGGGGTAGCAGGCGTCATTGTTGACGAATTTCAGGCCCATATCGATGGCGCTGCGGTTGTCGTTGTCCAGCACCACAAAATTGAAGTTGTACCGGGCGAAAATGGGCTGCAAAAGGTCAAAATGGATGGGACTCATCTGGGGGGCGATGATGGTGTAGCCCGCCTGGAACATCTCCTTCGTGAATTCCGTGCGGTGGTAGGCGGCGGGCCGGGGATCGGCGGTGATGTGCTGCTGGCAGCGCATCTGCATGGCGGCCAGCAGGCTGCGGATGCGGATGCGCACCGCACCCAGGTTGTTGACCTCGTCGATCTTCAGGACCGTGTAGAGCTTATTGCTGCCCTCCAGGATCTCGCAGACCTGGTCGGTGGTGACGGCGTCCAGGCCGCAGCCGAAGGAATTGAGCTGGATCAGCTCCAGATCATTGCGCTTACTGACAAATTCCGCGGCATTATACAGCCGGGAGTGGTAAACCCACTGATCCAGCACCCGCAGGGGGCGGCTGGGCACTTCCAGGAAGGGCAGACTGTCCTCCGTAAAGACCGTCAGGCCGTAGGAAGCGATCAGCTCCGGGATGCCGTGGTTGATTTCAGGATCAATATGGTAGGGCCGGCCCGCCAGAACGATGCCGTTTCTGCCCTCTGCTTCCATCTTCCTGAGAACTTCCGCGCCCTTTGCACGGATATCGGCTTTGGCCTTTCGCTGCTCATTCCATGCCTTGGCAGCGGCAGTGCGGACTTCGGCTTCGGGAATGTTCCATTCCTCGCCGCAGCAGCGCACCAGCCGGTCGGCGGCAATCTTCTCACTGGTGAAGGCCATGAAGGGACGGATGTAGCGCACATTTCCCTCGGTGACGGCTTCCACGTTGTTTTTCAGATTTTCGGCGTAGCTGACCACAATGGGACAGTTATAGTGATTCTGGGCGGCTTCCATTTCCTGGTATTCGAACATGACACAGGGATGGAAAATGGTGGTGATCCCATGATCGATGAGCCACTGCACCTGGCCGTGGGCCAGCTTTGCGGGGTAGCACTCGGATTCGGAGGGGATGGACTCCATGCCCAGTTCATAAATCTTACGGCTGGCAAAGGGCGAAAGGACAACCTTGAAGCCCAGTTCTTTGAAGAAAGTCGCCCAATAGGGGTAATTTTCGTAGATATTCAGCACCCGGGGGATGCCGATGACACCCCGGGCGGGATTCTCCAGGGGCGTGTAGTCAAACATCCGCTGCCGCTTGAATTCCACCAGATTCTCGCCTTTGACCTTACCGCGTTCCGCGCCCTGGCCCTTCTCGCAGCGGTTGCCGGTGATGTGGCGGCGGCCGTTGGGGAATTTGTTCACGGTCAGCATACAGTTGTTGGAGCAGCCGCCGCAGTGGACAGTGGAGGTGGTGTAGGTCAGATTCAGAATCTCATCCAGGGACAGCATGGTGGGCGTCTGACCGGTATAGCGCTGCTTGGCAACCAGCGCCGCACCGAAAGCGCCCATGATGCCGGAAATGTCGGGACAGGTGGCTTCCACCCCAGCGATCTTCTCGAAAGCCCGGAGGACGGCCTGGTTATAGAAGGTACCACCCTGCACCACCACATGGCGGCCCAGGTCGGCGGCGTCGGTCAGCTTGATGACCTTGTAGAGGGCGTTCTTGATGACGGAATAGGCGAGGCCTGCGGAAATATCGCTGACCTGTGCGCCCTCCTTCTGGGCCTGCTTGACATTGGAGTTCATGAACACGGTGCAGCGGGTACCCAGGTCCACAGGATTTTCGGCAAACAGCGCCTCCTTGGCAAAGCCTGCGGCGGAGAATCCCAGGGAATTGGCAAAATTCTCAATAAAGGAGCCGCAGCCGGAGGAGCAGGCCTCGTTCAGCAGCACCGTATCCACAGTGCCGTTTCGCAGCTTGATGCACTTCATATCCTGGCCGCCGATATCCAGCACGCAGTCCACTTCCGGGTCGAAGAATGCGGCGGCGGTGCAGTGGGCCACGGTCTCCACCTCCCCCTCTTCCAGGGAGAAGGCGGATTTCAGCAAGGCTTCGCCGTAGCCGGTGGAGCAGGCACGGACGATTTTCGCGGTATCGGGCAGTTCTTCCTTCAGCTTGGCCATGGCTTCCATGGCGGTTTTGATGGGGTTGCCCTGGTTGTTGGCGTAGAAAGAAAACAGCAGCTGCCCCTCATCGCCGATCAGAGCTGCCTTGGTGGTGGTGGAGCCGGCGTCGATGCCCAGAAAACAGCTGCCCTCATATTCATGCAGGCTCTGGCGGCGCACCACAGCTCTGCCATGGCGGGCGCAGAATTCCCGGTGCTCGTCTTTATTGGCAAACAGGGGCGGCAGGCGGTTCAGCTCGAAACTCATTTCTACACCCTGATCCAGCCGCTCCAGCAGGTCGCCCAGCGCAATCCCCTCTTCCGTTTCCGCTTCCAGGGCAGCACCCATGGCAGCGAAGAGGTGGGAATTATTGGGATCCACGGTGGTTTCCGGGGTCAGCTTCAGGGTGCGGATGAAGGCCTTCTTCAGTTCCGGCAGGAAATGCAGCGGACCGCCCAGGAAAGCCACACAGCCCCGGATGGGCTTGCCGCAGGCCAGGCCCGAGATGGTCTGGTTGACCACGGCCTGGAAGATGGAGGCTGCAAGGTCTGCCTTGGTGGCGCCCTCGTTGATCAGCGGCTGGATGTCGGTCTTGGCGAAGACGCCGCAGCGGGCTGCGATGGGGTAAATGACCTTGTATGCGGCGGCAGCTTCGTTCAGCCCCGTGGCGTCGGTCTGCAGCAAGGAAGCCATCTGGTCGATGAAGGAGCCGGTGCCGCCGGCACAGACGCCGTTCATGCGCTCTTCCAGTCCGCCCTTGAAATAAATGATCTTGGCATCCTCTCCGCCCAGTTCGATGGCCACGTCGGTCTGGGGCGCCACATGGTGCAGCGCCGTGGCCACGGCCACAACTTCCTGGACGAAGCCGATGTTGAGCGCTTTGCCCAGATTGATGGCGCCGGAGCCGGTGATGGCCACGTCCAGGATGCATTCTCCCAGCAGTTCCTTGGCCTGGTGCAGAAGCTGCGCCAGTGTCTCCTGGGTATGGGCCATGTGGCGGCGGTACTGTCCAAAAATAATGTCCTTGTTCTCGTTCAGGATGACCAGCTTCACAGTGGTGGAGCCAATGTCAATGCCTGCTGTGTATCTCTTGTTCACGATGAACCTCCCGGGGTGATGCAAATGGTGTATTTTTCCTCTCATAGCATCTTAAATCCGAAAACTAAACTGAAACGAAACAGATTGTAAACAATCCAAAAACAAGAGCCGACAGAAACCTGCGTTCTGTCGGCCCAATATCCGTTTTTTATTTCTGGTATTTGCCCTTGCGGATGTGGATCTGATGGTTGATATAGACCATCACCATGAACAACAGCACACACACGGCGCTGATCTTCCAGCCCAGGCTGAATGCGGCGTTTTCATAGGTGCAGGTCACGGTATGCGTGCCCTCAGTCAGCTCCACGCCGATCATCACATCACCCACCAGGGTAATCTCAGCAGGCGCGCCGTCCACGCGGACGGACCAGTTGCCGTTCTGGGGGATGGAGGTATACAGCAGACCGTCCCGGTCACAGACGATGGTGCCCTCCACCCGGGTATTTTCAAAGGCGGTCAGCTCCAGCGTGGAGGCGTTCAGGATCTCATAGCCCCGCCGGAACAGGTCGTTATCCAGCACCGCGGCGGTGATGGTCATGTTGCCGGACTCGCCGTCGTCGCAGTCTGCCCGGATCTCCACGATGTCGCCGGGCACCACATCGCCCACCGCCAGCATCTGCTCCAGGCTCAGGCTCTCCGTCATCACCGCCTGGCCGTTGACCAGAATGGTGATGTCGTTGCGCTTGGGGCAGTTCAGCTGGACACACATGAAGCCCGGCTCGCCCACGGTGTAGGTATAGGTGATGGAGGCATTCTGGATGGCGTCCGCATAGGAGCAGTAGCCGCTGGTGTAGGTATCCTTGAGCGTCACATCGGCGGCCGTGATGTCTGCAGACTGCATCCGCCACACATCCTCATAAAGGGCGGTGGCTGCGGAGAAGAGGTCATTCTGGAACCGGAAATCGTTCTCCTCCCCGAAAATCAGGTTGGCCAGCTCCGGATCCGCCAGGAACCCCAGGGGCAGATAGGTATTGTTCTGCAGCAGCGTGACGGAATCATAGGTGTGGATGGCGGTAAACATGCTGCTCTCCCGGTCCCGGCTCTCCCGGTCGATCATGTATTTCAGTCCCAGGAACAGGTCGGAGACAGGCGACGCCTCCTCATAGCAGTAGCGGTTGTAGGTATTCTTGGCGCCATAGCCCAGGACACGCATGAACTCGGTGACTTTGACATTGGCGGAGCTGGTGAAGGTGGACACGCCGTTGTAGCCGTTCAGGGCGCCGTCATTGAGGGACTGGGAATGAGTGGTCTCAGCCCGGAAGAAAAGGGTATCATCCTCCCGCTCGTGCATGTAGGCGATCATGGACGCGGCATAGGTGGTGCCTCTGGGGTAGTGGGTCACGGAGGTACCGGGGAAGCGGATGCCGAAATTCACCAGATTCAGCACGATTTCGGCACACAGGATGATCACCAGATACTGGGCCGCCGCCTGACGGCGCAGGGTCAGCTCCTGGTGCATCTCTTCCAGTGTCTCTTCGTCGGCGTCCTCAGCCGGCCGCTTCTCCAGCAGGCCGTAGATCATGAAGCCGGCAAAGAACAACAGCATGGCGAAATTATACACCAGGTACACCGGCTCCAGGGCATCCTCACTCAGGCACAGCAGCGCGGCGGCCAGCACGGCGGCGACAAAGACCTGGCTGACCCGGAAGGTCTCCCGCAGCGTCCAGGCCCGGTAGGCCATGTACAGCATCACGAAGGAATACAGGAAGCTGAACCGGTAAGGGATCATATTGGTGAAGTGGAAGCCGTGCCAGATATAGTCCAGCTGGCGGATGATGAAGCTCAGCATCAGGAAAAGGAGCATCACCAGGGCGCAGATCCTGTCGCGCAGCTTGACGTCCTTTGCCATCAGATACAGGATCGCCAGCGCCAGGGTACCCACGCCGCAGTAAACATTGGGCAGGCCCTCCTTGAAGGTAGGCTCCAGGCCGCCGCCCATATTGCCGGCTACCTGCCGCATGGCGTCCAGCAGCCCCATGAAGGTATCCTCGCCGATGTTGATATCAAACTTGGTGGGGAATTTGTTGACGCTGGACTGGGTATTCTGCAGGGCAGCCAGGGCGGGCAGTTCCAGGATCGCCGTCATCCCGATGGCGAGAGCGGAAAACAGCGCCATCAGCCCCAGGTCAATGGCAAACCGCTTGAACCCCTGCCAGCGGCAGATTTCCCAGCAGATGAAGATCAGCAGCACAAAGATACAGACAAAGAAGCCGATATAATAGTTGGAGTAGACGGACAGGAACAGCGTCACGGTGTAGAGGATGAATTTTCGCTCCCGCAGCACACTGACGGTGCCCAGCACCACCAGAGGCAGCAGCGCGAAGGTATCCAGCCACATGACGTTCCACAGATAGCCCAGCGCCCAGGCGCACAGGGCATAGAATGCGGAGAACACCGCCACGGACAGATCCTCCCGGCCGAAGATCTTCCTCAGGAAGATGCCGAAGAACAATCCCGCCAGGCCAAGGCGCAGGGGCGTCAGCAGGCTGTAGAAGCCCAGCAGCAGACTTTCCGGCACCAGAACGCTCAGCAGATACAGCGGAGACGCCAGATAGTAGGAGATCAGGCCCAGATAATCCATGCCCAGGCCCACATCCCAGCTGTAGAGCAGGCTGTCGCCGGAAAGCAGATGCTCCCGGAAGGCCACAAAGAACGGATAGTACTGGTGATAGTTGTCGGAATACAGAATGGCTGCGTCGCCGAAGGGCGCGTAGCCGCTGATGAGCATGACGATCAGCATTCCCACACAGGGAATGGCGAAGGCCAGCGGAAGCGTATATTTGGAAATGGGTTGTTTTTGCAGTTTCATGGAAGTCCCCCTGGATGTACAAAGTACTTTTTATAATAGCACATTTCTGTTCCGGGGTAAAGGGAAGAAACCGGGAATTTGAAAAAAGAAAACGCCGGACCCCGTTCAGGATCCGGCTGTGAAACTGTGTTATGCTTCGTCCTCGAGCGCTTCCTCATCCAGCTCGCTGGTCATGATCTCACCCACGCGGACACGGCGCTCAATCTTGACCTTCTCCACCTGCTGGTGGATCAGCTCCTTGACGGCCAGGGGATCCCTGACATTCTGCAGCACCAGGTTGGGCATGGACTTGTCGGAGGACATGACCACCACGGTGCCCACGCCGAAGATGCGCTGCCACAGGCTGCGGCTGGAATCGATATCCCGGACACGGTAGAGCAGAATGTCGTCATCCTTGATGTTCAGAAAGCCCTGGGACAGGAACAGACGGTCCTCAGACAGGGCGTAACGGGTGAAGCTCAGGGGCAGACCGAAGTGACGCTTCCGGTCCTGCCACAGATATTGGATATTGATAGCCATAAGCCGATACTCCTTGGTGTTTTTTCTCCATTTTACTAACAGGAGGGGGAAATGTCAAGAAAAAGCATGTCATTGCGGGGAGGCCCCAGGCCGACGGGGCAATCCCCTTCCGGTATTCAGGCTTTCTGGGGATTGTCGCGCCAGTGTGCGCACCGGATCGCAATGACACCATCTGCTACAGGATCAAACAGATCAGCCCATTGGCGCCCTCGTTGACCACGCGGGTTAATGTCCCCCGGAATTTGGCCCGGACGTCCTGCGGAAGCCCTGCCACCTTGGTATTCAAACCGTCGCGGATCATATCACTGACGGATTTTCCGAAAATATTGCTCTGCCAAAGCTGGTCGGCCTCCGCCGCCGACAGGGTATCCACCAGTTCCTTGGACTGCTTCTCATCCCCCACCATGGGAGAGATCTCCGTATCGATGTCCACCCGGATCATGTGAATGGAAGGCGCGCCCGCTTTCAGGCGGATCCCCCAGGCGCCGCCCTTGCGCAGCATCTGGGGCTTTTCCAGCGCCATATCCTCCAGGGCAGGCATCACCACCCCGTAGCCCGTGGCCTTCACGGCGTTCAGGGCGTCGGCAATCTTGTCGTATTCCGCTTTCACCGCCGTCAGTTCGGTCAGCAGATTCATCAGTTCCCCGTCTCCGGCGATCTCGACGCCGGTACGCTGGCTGAGGATATCATAGAACAGCTGCTCCGGGAAGCTGACGGCGCACTCCACCGCTCCGCCGGCAAGATCCACGCCGCGGATATGCACATCTGCCACCTGCTCCAGCTCCCGCAGCGTCTGCAGCACTTCCTCCGCCTCTGCCAGGCAGGAGATCTCTTCCGCTTTGGCAAGCAGCGCTTCATACAGTGCCGCTTTTACGGGATGCTCCGGCTCCAGGGTATCCAGCCACCGGGGCATAAAGACCCGAAGCTCCCCCAACGGGAAGTTCAGCAGGAGCGCATGGAGCAATTCTCCGATTTCCGTCACATCCATGGCCTGACAGTCTGCGATCATGGGCACAGTGCCGAAGGTATTGCGGATGTACTCCCCCACCGCCCGGGCGTTGTCGCTGCCGGGGCTGCGGCTGTTGACGATGACGAGATAGGGCTTTCCCGTGGCCTGCATATCCCGGATGGCCCGCTTTTCCGCTTCCATATAATCCGCGCGCGGAATATCCGTGACGGTGCCGTCAGTGGTCACCACCAGGCCAATGGAGCAGTGTCCATCCATGACCTTCTTCGTCCCCAGCTCCGCCGCCTCCGTCATGGGGATCTCCCGGTCGAACCAGGGGGTGGTCACCATCCGGGGCTGTCCTTCCTCCTCCGCGCCCACCGCACCGGGGATCATGTAGCCCACGGAATCGATAAACCGGACACGCAGATTGGTTTTCCCGTCCGGAGAGATTTCCACCGCCTCCTCGGGGATGAATTTCGGCTCCGCCGTCATGATGGTGCGGCCCGAACCGCTCTGGGGCAGCTCATCCCGGGCCCGCTCCCGGCGGTAGGGATCCTCGATGGCCGGGATCACCAGCTTTTCCATGATGGTCTTGATGAGCGTGGATTTGCCGGTGCGCACCGGTCCCACCACCCCGATATAGATATTGCCCCCTGTCCGCCTTTCAATATCGCTGTAAAGATGTTCCATAGCAGCCTCCATTTCCCGCAGGAAGGAAAGCTCCTGCGTGTCGATGGTTCATGGTATGTCCCCCTTTTCCGAAATAGAACCCCTGCATGGAGGCGGATGCCCATATCCGCCCTCAACACGCACTCAGGATCACGCCAAAAAGAAAAATACCCAAAAAAATTGTAAAAAAAGTGTTTGACAAATGGGGTTTGTAGCTGTATAATACTTAGGCATGACTGTGAAGAAGGGGGATACTATGCTGTTAGGACTTTCCAAGATTATTGACTGCCCCGGCGCATCGGTTCCTTTTTCTGCCAGTGTAGATCTGAGTGATCTTCAGTTCGGCACCAGCTACCCGGTCTCCGAGCCCGTTGTGGCGGAGGGCACCGTGCGCAACACCGCCGGCGTGCTGCTGATGAAAGGTATGATCCGTACCACCATCCACGGCACCTGCGACCGCTGCGCCGCTGATTTTGACCGCGATGTGGAAACTCCCATCGATGCGGTCCTGGTCACGGAGCTGGCCAATGAAGAAAACGAAGACGAGTGGGTATTCCCTCTGGAGGGAGACAGTGCCGACTTGGAGGATATCGTCAGGACGATCTTCGTTCTGAACCTGGATTCCAAGCTGCTGTGCAAGGATGATTGCAAGGGTCTGTGCTGCCGCTGCGGCAAGAACCTGAACGATGGTCCCTGCAATTGCCAGAAGGAGCTCGATCCCCGATTTGCTGCTTTACGGCAGCTTCTTGAGAAGTAAAAAACTATTTAATGATGCTGTCTGAAAAGCAGTTTGACCAAGGAGGTGTCAACCATGGCTGTCCCTAAGTGTAAAGTGTCCTCTGCCCGCCGCGATAAGCGCCGTGGCTCCAACTGGAAGCTGGCTGCTCCCAGCGTGACCGTTTGCCCCAAGTGCGGTGAGCCCGTCATGCCCCACAGAGCTTGCAAGGCTTGCGGTACCTACAATGGTCGTCAGGTCGTGGAAGCTAAGGCTGAGTAATCTGGCTGAGGTATCAAAACGGAAAAGCAGAGGAAGGCTTCATGCCTTCCTCTTTTTCCTTTTTACGGGGATGATTCCATCCCCTACATCGGAATTCTGAATCACAAAAAAGTCCACAGTTATCATTGCTTTTCTCCCGAAACTGTGTCATAATAAATATAGTATGCACATTACGAAAGGAAGTGTTTTCCCATGGCAAAACCTCTGGTTGCCATCGTTGGCCGTCCCAACGTTGGTAAATCCATGCTCTTCAATAAACTCACCGGCCAGCGGACCTCCATCGTCGAGGATACCCCCGGCGTCACCCGTGACCGGATCTACGGCGACTGCGAATGGTGCGGCCGCCACTTCTCCCTGGTGGACACCGGCGGTATCGAACCCGGTACCGAGAACGATATGCTGAAATTCATGCGCCGTCAGGCGGAGATCGGCATTGAGCTGGCCGACGCCATCATCATGGTGGTTGACGTCCGCTCCGGTGTCACCGCCGCTGACCAGGATGTCGCCACCATGCTGCGCAAGTCCCGCAAGCCTGTCTGCCTGGCAGTCAATAAGTGCGACTCCATCGGTCTGGTGAACCCCGACGTCTTTGAGTTCTACTCCCTGGGCATCGGCGATCTCTTCGAGACCTCCGCCATCCACGGCCACGGTACCGGCGACATGCTGGACTGGGTCCTGGAGAACATCCCCGAGGATTCCGGCGAAGAAGAGGATTCCGACGTTATCAAGGTGGCCATCGTGGGCAAGCCCAATGTGGGTAAGTCCAGTCTGCTGAACAAGATCCTGGGTGAGGAGCGCGTCATCGTCTCCAACGTGGCCGGCACCACCCGCGACGCCATCGACTCCGAATTCGAGAACGAGACGGGCAAGTACACCTTCATCGACACCGCCGGCATGCGCCGCAAGAGCAAGGTGGACGACATGATCGAGCGTTACTCCAACATGCGCTCCATCAACGCCATCGAGCGGGCCGACGTCTGCCTGATCCTCATTGACGCCAACGACGGCGTCACCGAGCAGGACACCAAGATCGCAGGCCTGGTCCACGAAGCCGGTAAGGCCGCCATCATCGTCGTCAACAAGTGGGACGCCGTGGCTGACAAGGAAACCAACACCATGCGCGACAAGGAGCTGGACGTCCGCCGGGACCTGGCCTACATGACCTACGCCCCCGTGGTGTTCCTCTCCGCCCTCACCGGCTCCCGTGTGGACAAGCTCTTCCCCATGATCCAGGAGGTCCACCGTCAGAACACCAGCCGCATCACCACCGGCGCGCTGAACTCCATTCTGGCCGACGCCACCACCCGTGTCCAGCCCCCCAGTGACAAGGGCCGCCGCCTGAAGATCTACTACATGACCCAGGCCGGCACCAAGCCCCCCCACTTCGTCATCTTCTGCAATGACGCAAGACTGTTCCACTTCTCCTACCAGCGCTACCTGGAGAATCAGATCCGTGAGGTCTTCGGTCTCCAGGGCACCCCCGTCCGTATCACCATCCGACAGAAGGGCGACAAGGAGGACTCATAATATGTGGTACCCCATGTTTATCATCGTTCTGGCAGGCTATATGCTGGGCAATCTCAACGGCGCAGTGCTGGTTTCCGCCATCTTTGCCAATGAGGATGTCCGCAAGCACGGCAGCGGCAACGCAGGCCTGACCAACTACATCCGCAACTACGGCGCGGCCACCGGCACTCTGGTCATCGTCATCGACGGCCTGAAGGCCATCGTGGCCTGCCTGGTGGGCAAGCTCATCCTGGGGGATGATCCGCTGCTGGGCGGCACCCTGGGCGGCATGGGCGTCATGCTGGGCCATATTTTCCCCGCCATGCTGGGATTCCGTGGCGGTAAGGGCATCCTCAGCGGCTTCTGCGTAGCCATGACTCTGGACTGGCGCATCGGCCTGATGATCCTGGCCTTCTTCCTGGTGTTCTATCTGAGCACCCAGTATGTGTCCCTGGGTTCCATCATGGGCGCAGCGGGCTTCGCCATCGCCTTCCCCATCTTCCACCACGACAATCTGCCGGTGGCCATCATCGGCTTCTGCCTGGGCGCGCTGGCCGTGTACATGCACCGGACCAATATCGTCCGCCTGGTCAAGGGCCAGGAGCGCAAAACCAACCTCTTCGCGAAAGGAAAGCAGTAAATGAAAGCAGCAGTTGTCGGCAGCGGCGCCTGGGGTACTGCCCTGGCCATCCGCCTGTGCAGAAACGGTCACGATGTGGTCATGTGGACCCGGGATCCGGAGAAAGCCGCCGCGATGCGGCAGACCCGCCGGTGTCCCCGGCTCCCCGGTACGCGGCTGCCCGATCATCTGATGATCTCCTCCGATTATGACTGCGTGTCAGGCCGTCAGCTGGTGGTCATCGCCTCCCCCTCCTTCCCCATCCGCAGTGTCTGCCGCGGCGTCGCCCCCCATCTGGATGCCGACGCCGTCCTGGTGAGCGTCACCAAGGGTATTGAACGGGAAAGTCTGAAGCGCATGAGTGAAGTGGTAGCCGAGGAAACGAACCGCCCCGTTGTGGTTCTCACCGGCCCCAGCCACGCCGAGGAAGTAGCCCTGGACATGCCCACCGGATGTCTCGCCGCCAGTGGAGACAAGGCTCTGGCAGAATTTGTCCAGGACGCCTTTATTTCCGAGCAGTTCCGTGTTTACACCAGCGCCGATCCCATCGGTGCGGAGCTGGGCGGCGCACTGAAGAACGTCATCGCCCTGTGTGCCGGCGTCAGCGACGGCCTGGGCTGCGGCGACAATACCAAGGCCATGCTGATGTCCCGGGGCCTGACGGAAATGGCCCGCCTGGGCATCTCCCTGGGGGCCCACCGGGATACCTTTGCAGGCCTGTCCGGCGTGGGCGATCTGATCGTCACCTGCACCTCCATGCACTCCCGCAACCGCCGGGCCGGAATTCTCATCGGCCAGGGCAAGGGCGTGCAGGAAGCCATGGAAGAAGTTGGCGCCGTGGTGGAAGGCTACTACGCCGCCGAATCCGCCTGGGCCCTGTGCCGGAAGCAGGGTGTGGAAATGCCCATCCTGCAGGCCGCCCACGAGGTCCTCTATCAGGGCATCCCCGCCCGGAAGGCCATGCACAACCTGATGACCCGCAAGCGCAAGTCGGAAGAAGACATGGGCTGGATGGGCTGGAATTGAATGAAGCAACAAAGACCTGGAGCTCTCGCTCCAGGTCTTTTTCTTATGCGAAGTTTATGACCGCATCAAATTGCTGCAGCTTTGATTCGGTAAACTGGTGGGACACCACCAGGATGGTCTTGCCGGGAATCCCCAGCAGCAGATCCTCGATCCGCTCCGCTGTTTCGGCGTCCAGATTGGCCAGAGGCTCGTCCAGGATCAGCACCTCCGTATCCCGCAGCAGCGCCCGGGCCAGGCAGATGCGCTTCTTTTCTCCGCCGGAGAAATTGGAACCGCCCTCAGCGACCTCCATGTCCAGAAAACCGGCAAGCCGCTCCAATCCCACACTTTTCAGCATCTGCATCAGATCCGCGTCCGGAATGTCCCGGTACATGGTCAGATTACTGCGCAGGGTATCGTGGAACAGCACCGCCTCCTGGCGGACAACGGTCATCAGGGCGTAGGGATCCCCTGTCTGCTCCAACGGTATGTCATCGATGGTGATGCTTCCTCCGTTCACGCCGTAATACCGCAGCAGCAGGTTCACGACCGTGGTCTTGCCGCACCCACTGGGACCTTTCAGCAGGTAGCGGTTTCCCTTCTGAACCGTCAGGTCGAAGCCCTCCAGGATCTGACGCTGCCGGTCATAGCTGAAGGACACATCCCGGAACCGGATCTCCCTTTCGAACCCGGTCTTCCCTGCCGTCCGCACCGTTTCCGGCACATCCAGGAATTCCTCCATGGCATCACAGGCAGGACGGATGGCGACGAGCTGCTGAATAATACCCGCCAGGGAGATCAGAGGCCAGGAAAGCTGGTCGATCATGCCGATGGCCACAAAGAAATCGCCGGCAGAGAAGTCGCCCCGCACCACCAGCCAGGCGGCACAGACCAGGACGATAAAATAGGACAGATACGACATCAGCGTGGTGATCAGCTGGGCCGCCGCACCCAGATTGGTATCCCGCATCAGCTTGTCCATGGCGTCATCATTGAGGCCGTCAAACCGCGCCCGAATCTTTTCCTCGATGGAAAAATTCTTGATGATCTCAAAGGCGGAAAGCCAGTCCGTCACCCTGGACAGGTTCTCCTCCATGGTCTGCAGATACGCCGTCTGCGCCTTCTGGAGTCTGGCTTCGATGAGTTTGGGTACATAGAGCGGCGTGGTCAGCAGGGCAATGGTGATGAGGGCAATGCGCCAGTCAAGCAGAAACAGCGCCCCGCTGACCAGGATGATCCGCAGCAGGATTTCCCAGAACCTGGGCTGCATCCGGAAGAGCCGGTCCCGGATGGCTTCCGTTTCCGTCATATATTTGGCAATGTACTCACCCTGGGGATATTTCCTGTAATCGGCATAGCTGCGCCGCAGGATACTGCCGAAAATGTCCCGCCGGAGATGGGAAATGCAGCCGATGGCATATTTCGCGCTGAACCGCTGGAAAACATAGTAGCTCCCCACCTCGGCAAGAATGAAGCTCATCAGCAAGCACACACTGCGCAGGGTCTCCCCCAGCGCCCCGGCGATGGCATGATCCAGCACATCACCCTTGAAAAACTGAAGCCACACGGCAAACACCGTGCTGACAAGGATACTCACCAGCGCCGCAAAGAACGCCCGGCGGTTCTGCTTATAATACTTTTTCATCATAACCTCCTATGCTTTTTCCGGAAGCGATAGAAGGATTCAAAATCTTATTTTCCTTCTGTCGCTCAGAAGGAAGTACGGAGTCTGACCATAATGGGTACACCTCACTTATGCAGGATAGGGTCATGATAGCACAGATTGCAGATTTCTGCAACCGTTTCCGCATCGGTACACGGCTTCCCCAAAAAATAAAAAAGACAGGTCTTACGACCTGTCTTCTGTTTCGCATTATCAGATAGCGCGCTCAACCTTGTTGGAACGGAGGCATCTGGTACATGCGTACACATGGCAAGGAGTCCCGTTGACGACAGCCTTGACCCGCTTGACATTGGGCTTCCATGCACGGTTGGACCGTCTGTGAGAGTGAGAAACCTTGATACCGAAGGTCACGCCCTTACCGCAAAAATCACACTTAGCCATTCACTGCACCTCCTATCCGCATGATGACTCACATAAATTACGCCCTTAACACAGGCGCTTGAATACTATAACAGACTTTGACGAAAAATGCAAGCACTTTTTTATAAAAATTTTACTTTTTTTCAAAATGGGTTGATATTCCCTCCCCTCACAGGTATAATAGCGGAAAGAACCGAAATGAGGTGCCAAAATGATCGAAACCTACTCCGTCCCCCTGACGACTCTGGTCAACGAATTTGATCTGGAGGTGGCTTTCGCCGCCACGGACTACAATCAGGTGCGCCTGACCGTGCCGGAAGTCAGCCGTCCCGGCCTGCAGCTGGCGGGCTACTATGACCATTTTGACCCCATGCGTCTGCAGATCCTGGGCAACGCCGAAAGCAGCTACCTGACCAAACTGAACCCCGCCCAGCGCAGCGCCGTCTACGACCGGCTCTTCTCCTACAAGTTCCCCGCCCTGCTGCTGTCGCGCAACGGCGTGCCCAGCCCCGAATGCCTGGTCATGGCAAAGAAGCACAATGTGACGCTGCTGCGGTCCCAGAACCCCACAGGCTCCATCATCACCGCCGTCACGACGTATCTCAACTCCGCCATGGCGCCCCGGATCACCCGTCACGGCGTGCTCATGGAGATCTACGGCGAAGGCGTGCTGCTGGTGGGCGAAAGCGGCATCGGTAAGAGCGAAAATGCCATCGAGCTGCTCAAGCGCGGCCACCGCCTCATCGCCGACGACGCCGTGGAGATCAAGAAGCTCTCCGGTTCCCTGCTGATGGGCACCGCCCCGGAGCTGATCCGCGACTATGTGGAGCTGCGGGGCATCGGTATCATCAATGTGGCCAAGCTCTTCGGCATGGGTGCGGTCAAGCAGGAAAATGCCATCGACCTGGTGGTGAACATCGTCCGCTGGAACTCTCAGGAGGTCTACGACCGGCTGGGCATGGAGACCCAGTACGAGGAGATCCTGGGCGTGAAAGTCCCCATGAATACCATCCCCATCACCCCCGGCCGTAATCTGGCCGTCATCCTGGAGGTGGCAGCCATGAACAACCGCCAGCGGAAGATGGGCTATAACCCCGCACTGGAGTTCACCGAGCAGATCAACCGCCACTTTGACCAGAATATGGGAGGCGCCCTGTGAAAGAATTTACCATCGGCCCCAATGACGCAGGGCAGCGTCTGGACCGCTTCCTGGCCAAGGCAGTCCCTCTGCTGCCGGCATCCCTTGCCCAGAAATATATCCGCATCAAGCGAATCAAATGCAACGGCGCAAGAGCGGAGCGGGACACCCGGCTCAAGGTCGGCGATGTGCTGCAGCTTTATATCAACGATGAATTTTTCGACAAGCCCCGGGAGGACAACGCCTACCTGACAGTTGCCGCCCCGAAGCTGAATATCGTCTACGAGGATGAACACATCCTGCTGGTGGACAAGCGGCCGGGTCTGGCCGTCCATCCCCACGACGGCGCGGAATACGGCCGCACCCTCATCGACCACATCCAGTCCTACCTGTATCAGAAGCGGGAATGGCGTCCCCGGGAGGAAAACGCCTTCACCCCCGCCCTGTGCAACCGCATCGACCGGAATACCGGCGGCATCGTCATCGCCGCCAAAACCGCCGAAGCTCTGCGGGTGCTGAACCAGAAAATCAAGGACCGGGAGATGGACAAGCGTTACCTGGCCATTGTAGAGGGCACCCCCAAGCCCCGGGACGGCAGTCTGAAGGGCTACCTGTTCAAGGACGCCAAAAAGAACCGGGTCTTTGTTACCGACGCCCCCCAGACAGGCTCCAAATCCTGCCAGACCAACTACAAGACCATCGCCTCTGCCCGCGGTCTTTCCCTGGTGGAGTGCGAGCTGATCACCGGACGGACCCACCAGATCCGCGCCCAGTTCGCCCACGCCGGACATCCCCTCCTGGGCGACGGCAAATACGGCAAGCTGGACAAGCGTTTTGACCGGAACTATCAGGCCCTGTATTCCTACAAGCTGACCTTTGAGTTCACCACCGACGCAGGAAGCCTCGAATACCTCAACGGCAGATCTTTCCAGGTGGACAAGGTGGATTTCGTGGAAGAATATTTCCCCGGCACCAAAATTTAACACAGATCGATCCGGGCTGGAATGCGCAGCCCGGATTTTTTGTTCATATTTTATTCATAGACAATCTGTCTGAATATGATATAATCTTAAAGATTTAAGGATATCTTAAGATAAGGAGGAGACGTGGATGAATGTTGCGCTGTGTCTGCTTTTCGGCTATCTGATCGGCACCCTGAACCCAGCCTATCTCTTCGGCCGTCTGCGGGGCATCGACATCCGCAAGGGCGGTTCCGGCAACGCCGGCGCCACCAATGCCACGCTGCTGCTGGGCAAGGCCACAGGCTTTCTGACGGCGTTTCTGGACATCACCAAGTCCTATATTGCCTGCAAAACCGCCTCCTGGCTCTTCCCTGCCCTGGCTCCCGCCTGCGTGGTGGCAGGCTGCGGCTGCATCCTGGGTCACATCTTTCCCGTGTGGATGGGCTTCGCAGGCGGCAAGGGACTGGCCTGCCTGGGCGGTATGCTGCTGGCCTACAACTGGAGGATCCTGTGCCTGATGCTTCTGGGTGAGATCGTTATGCTCTGCTTCTTCAACTATATCTGCCTGGTGGCCATCACCGGCTCCGCCGCCTTTACGGTGGTCTACTGGTTCCACTCCGGTGACCCGCTGGGCACTTCCCTGCTGGCAGCGGTAGCTGTGGTGATCTTCTGCAAGCACATCCCCAATCTGCAGCGCATTGCCGACGGCAGCGAACTGAAGATCCGCTATCTCTGGGACAAGGAAGGCGAAACCCGCCGCGTCCAGGAGAAGCACCCGGATCTGCATCTGTAAGAGCATAAAAAGACGGCCATCCGGCCGTCTTTTTTCATTCCATGTATCCCATTTTCCGGTACCAGTCCACCCAGCGGTGGCGCTGGATGTTGATGATGCCGCCGCCGTTGATGAAATCGATGAACTCCGCCTCGGTGACCCAGCGGAAGGCGTCGGTTTCTCCTTCCTGGAGGGTGATGGCCGTTTTATCCCAGTCCGTCACGCACAGCCAGGTACAGAAAATGGTATTGCCACGGATCACTTTCCGGAAGATCTGCTCGAAGCTTTCTCCTTCAATGCCCGTCTCCTCCCGCAGTTCCCGGCGGACACAGGCAAGCGCATCCTCGCCCTTCAGCGCGGAACCGCCGGCGGTGGCTTCCCAGTAACCGGGGAAAAGATCCTTGGTCAGGCTGCGGCGCATCAGCAGATAGTCGCCGTCCGTATGCCGCACCAGCACCTCGCATACCAGATGGCACAGTCCTGCGGGGATGGATTCGCCCCGGACCATTTCCCGACCGGCGGGCGTACCGTCGGGGCAGTAAAGATCCCAGATTTCCTGTTTCATTTCACATGCCCGCTGTTGAGCCCCTGGCTCCTGTCATCCAGAGGCAGCCAGTCCAGAACCAGCCTGATCTGCTCGTCCCAGAAGTCCCAGTCGTGCCTGCCGGGGCCTTCGAAATAGGTCACATCGAAGCCGGCCTTGGGCATCAGATCCCGGAAGATCCGGCTGGCAGGCAGCAGATCATCCCCGGTGCCGCAGGCAAGATAAATCTTCGGCAGTTCCTTCTTCCCCGTCAGGTTCTCCACCAGGACACGGGGGTTTTTGTCGGACTTTGCCGCCAGCTCCAGGTCACCGAAGATGGCCTCGCCGAAAGCCCGGGTCTCCACAGCCGCTCTCTCCGCCATGCCCTCAAAGATATGCAGCGCCGGAGACAGAGCCGCAATGGCACTGAAGGTGTCGTGGTACTTCAGGCCGTTGCGCATGGCGCCGTAGCCGCCCATGGACAGGCCGGCGATGAAGGTATCTTCCCGTCTGTCGGACAGCGGAAACATCCGCCGGGTCATCTCCACCAGCTCCCGGCCGATGAATTCACCGTACAAATTGTTGGATGCGGGACGGTCCACATAGAAGGAATTGTCGCCGGAGGGCATCACCACGGCCAGATCCCGCTCCTCTGCCCACCGCTGGATCCGGGTTCCTGTGACCCAGTCGGTACACTGACCCCAGAGGCCGTGGAGCAGATACAGCGTTTTGAACTTCTTGACAGGCTGCAGGGTGCCGTCGGGATTCCACTTGTCCGAGGGCAGGATCACCTGCACCGGCACGGCGCGCATCAGCGCGTGGGAAACAAAGGTCATTTGGATCAGAGCCATAAAAATACCTCCCGGTTTTTTCTTCAGTTTATCATGGCCTCTTTTCTCCGTCAAGAAAATATCCCTTGCAATACGCCCCAAAATCGGGTATACTTATTGCGAAATCCGATAAGAAAAGAGGAATTCATTATGATCGAGCTTGGTGCCGTCTGCGGACGTTTTCAGATCTTCCACAATGATCATTTACAGTATGTTCTCGCCGCGAAGGCTAAATGCCGCCGCCTGATCGTGGGCATCACCTCTCCGGACAAGTCTGTAAACCCCCTGGAAGCGGCTGACCCCAACCGGGCGCTGGACGAAGCCAATCCCTGCACCTACTACGAGCGGATGAAGATGGTGGAGTCCGCCCTGCTGGCAGCAGGCGTCGACCGGGCGGATTTTGACATCGTCCCCTTTCCCATCGGAAAGCCCGAGCTGATGCGCTTCTACATCCCCGTGGGCACCCATCTGTTCGTCACCATTCTCGACGAATGGGGCCACTGCAAGACCGAGCGCTTAAAGGATTACGGCTACGATGTGGAAATCCTCTGGGAGCGCCACGACAAGGTCATTTCTTCCTCCATGATCCGCCGACGGATCACCGGGGATGGCGACTGGGCGCAGTTCGTCCCCGCCGCCACATACGATTTTGTATTAAGTCACGGCATCGCCGAACGGATCAAGCAAACCGGTCTTCGATCTGCCGAATGACCCATTCCTTCACCGCCGCGGAAGCAAAGCTGCTTTCCGCGGCATTTTTTGCCAGGATATACATCTCGTCTTTGGCAAGCCCCAGCTTCTCCAGTTCAGACGCCAATGTCGCGCCGGAGACCATCATATTGTCGGTGTTGACGGTGACCTTCACGCCCGCAGCCATCAGACGGCGGATGGGATAATCCTCGATCTTCCCGAAAATACCGGTATTGAGATTGCTGGTGGGGCACAGCTCCAGCGTCACGCCCTCCGCCGCCAGGCGGGCCACCAGGGCGTCGTCCTCAACGGAACGGACACCGTGTCCCAACCGTTTTGCACCGAAACTGAGAGCCGTGTACACGCTCTCAGGGCCGCAGGCTTCACCGGCGTGGATGGTGTAGGGTACCCCCAGTTCGGCAGCCAGACGGAACAGGTCTTGAAAATGCTCCGTGGGAAACAGGGCTTCCGCACCAGCCAGATCCACGGCGCAGATCCCCCGGCCGGCATACTTTGCCGCCATCCGGACGGTCTCCAGGTTTTTCCCGTGATTGTCATTCCCGCGCATGCAGCACAGGATCAGGTTTGCCTTGAATTTCTCCTGATCCAGTCCGGCAATGGCAGCCTCCACCACCTGCTGCTGATCCAGCCCCTGCAGCAGGTGCAGCTGGGGCGCAAAGCGGATCTCCGCGTACAGCAGCCCCTGCTCTGTCAATTCGGCGCACAGGTTGGAAACAGACCTGGTAATTGCCGCTTTGGTCTGGAGCAGGGAGCAGGGAAAGTCGAATTTCTCCAGATATTCGTTCAGGTCCCGGCAGGTGGGGCTGACCTGCAATTTCCGCAGCAGCGCTGCGTCGTCCTTTTCAATTTCAATGTCCTGCATCGCCGCCAGTTCCCGGACGGAAGCCAGGGACAGGGAACCGTCCAGATGCAGATGCAGATCGATCAATCCATAATGATTCATATTTTACCTCACTGAAAAAGCCCGGATGCAGCAGCATCCGGGCTTTTGGGTTATATTGGAATGCCGCTTTCATTATAGCGGGAAATCCTTCACCTGTAAAGCTTACAGATTGTAGTACCGCTCAAATTCAGCCGGATGGGGAATATTCGCCATCTGGCGGCACTCCTCCCGCTTGGACCTGATGAAATTCTTCAGCAGGATCTCAGGGAACACGTCGCCTTCCAGCAGGTAGTCGTGGTCGGCTTCCAGGGCGTCCAGGGCATCCTCCAGGCAGGTGGGCAGGCCCTGGAGCTTTGCCTTCTCCTCCTCGGGCAGGTTAAACAGGTTCATATCGAAGGGACCCCAGCCGTTGGCATGCGGATCGATCCTGTTCCTGATACCGTCCAGACCCGCCATCAGGATGGCGGCATAGCAGAAATAGGGATTACAGGTAGCGTCGGGGTTGCGGATCTCAAAACGGCGCTCCAGCGGGGTCTTGGCATAGGCGGGGATACGGATGACGGCGGAGCGGTTGGAGGTGGCGTAGCCCACAGTGACAGGCGCCTCGAAGCCGGGCACCAGGCGCTTGAAGGAATTGGTGGAGGGGTTGGTGATGGCACACAGGGAGGCGATGTGCCTGAGCAGGCCGCCCATGAAATAGTGGGCCGTTTCACTCAGGTGGGAGTAGCCATTGTCGTCGGAGAAGACGGGCTGACCGTCTTTGAGCAGCATGATGTGCACGTGCATGCCGTTGCCTGCCTCGCCGTAGACGGGCTTGGGCATCAGGGTAGCGGTCTTGCCATACTTCAGGGCGGTGTTGCGAATGATGTACTTGATCATCATGGAGGCGTCCGCCATCCTGGACATCTGGCCCAGCTTGGGCTCGATCTCGAACTGTCCGGCGGCACCCACCTCGGGGTGGTGGTACTTGACGGGGATACCGGCCTCCTCCATCAGCATGACCATCTCGCTGCGGCACTCATAGGTTGGGTCGAAGGGCTTGGCGATGTGGTAGTTCTTCTGCTTCGCCACCACGTTGCCGTCGCCGGCGGTGTAGCTGTTCCAGCGGGCCTGGTTATAGTCCAGGTGCATCCCGATGGCATTGGGCCCCACTTCCCAGCCCACCTGATCGAACAGGTAGAACTCGAATTCAGGCAGGATCAGCATGGTATCGGCGATGCCGGAGTCGCGCATATAGCGCTCGGCAGCCAGGACGATATTGCGGGGATACTGGGCCAGGGGGCGGTTGGCGGGGTGGTCGATGATCATGGCATTGCCGGTCATGGACAGGGTGGGAATCTGGCAGAAGGGATCAATCACAGCGGTATCGGGATCAGGGATGAAGACCATGTCGCTTTTCTCCACGACAGCGTAGCCATAGTTGGAGGCGTCGAAGCCAACGCCGGTGGCCATGATCTCCTCGTTAAAGTCATGGGCGGGGATGGTCACATGGCGGTACTGGCCATGGATATCCACCATCTTGAAGTCCACCATTTTGATATCCTTCTGGCGGATCAGATTCATGATATCCTGTACTGTCTTTCCCATATGGATTCTCCTTTTCTGTATTGTGGAGTGTCTGTGTATTGCAGTCAAATTCATTATATCAGTATTTGATTCGAAGTCAACGAAAAAGCCCGAACGCGAGAGCGTTCGGGCTTGGAGGTACCGGCCAGATTTGAACTGGCGAATGAGAGTTTTGCAGACTCTTGCCTTACCACTTGGCCACGGTACCATTATGAAATGAGGAACGCTCTGAGCGTTCCTCATTTTGGAGCGGGTGACGAGGCTCGAACTCGCTACCTCCACCTTGGCAAGGTGGCGCTCTACCGGATGAGCTACACCCGCATCTGTGGGCTTCACTCTCGCGAAGCCCTGGTGCCTCCGGTCGGAATCGAACCAACGACACGCGGATTTTCAGTCCGCTGCTCTACCTACTGAGCTACAGAGGCGTATTGAGCAGATTTAACTCTGCTCAACTACGCAGATGCGTATTCTGG
>JAFTVM010000042.1 GCA_017465745.1 Oscillospiraceae bacterium | reverse complement strand
GTTGTAGACCTTGATACAGGCTTCGATGGCCTTCATGTTGGCGGTATCCAGTGCCAGGGGAACGTTGTTGAAGTTCTCCTGCAGCAGCTTGACAGCCCACATCATGCGCTCGGGACCGTCCTTCTCAGCGGGGCCGATGTTGACGTCCAGGTAGGTGGCGCCGGCAGCGATCTGCTGGGCGGCACGCTCCAGAATGGGCTTGGGATCGCGCTCGTCCATGGCCTTGCGGATGGAGGGAGCGATGCAGTGGATGCGCTCGCCGATGGTGACGAAGGTCTTGGACTCGGGGTTGTGGCCCTTGTACTTGACGCCCATGTCGACGATCTCGATCTTGGGAACCTTCTTCTCCAGCAGTTCCTCGAAGGACAGCTCCTTGACCTCTTCCTTGACGGTGCCGGCCTTGGCAGCGCGCTCAGCCTCAGCGGCCTTGACGCCAGCCTCGTACTCCTTGTCCTTCATGTACTTGGGCAGCTGGACAGCCTCGGCGGGGCCGACGACCACGTTCCACTCAGGCAGCTTCTCGGCGATCTCGCCCTTCATGACGGCGACCTTGCCGGGGATGATCAGGGTGCGGTTCTTGATCTTATTGGCGATGTCCAGCTCCTCGAAGGTCTTCTTGATGGTGGAGGAGGACAGCTTGCCGGCGGCCCAGGCAGTCAGAACGGACATGCCGGAAGCGTCGGTGATGATCAGGTTGACGGGCTGGTTGGAGCGCTCCAGTTCGCCGGAGACCAGGAAGTAGGTCAGCGCGAAGTCAACAGTCAGAGCGCAGGGGGAGTTCTCGTCAGCGCCGTTGATGGGGTAGATCTTGGCTTCCACCTTCATGGGCTTCTGAGGATCGGTGTAGATGTTCTGACGCAGACCGTACAGAGGCAGAGCCTGTGCGTAGGTCATGTTCTCCATGACGATGATGGAGGCGTACTTCTCGGTGAACATGGCGGCGTAGGCGGTCTGCAGGTTTGCGTCGCCCTTGGCCAGGCGTGCCACGTTGACGATGGAGGGGTAACCCATGGTACGGTCGCCGTCCTTCAGAGCGGTGCGGCGCACCAGAACAGCGTTCTTCAGGGTTTCCTTAGCGGTGGAAGCAGTGACGTCCAGAACCAGGTTCTTGTTGCCCTTGCCTTCCAGCTTCTTGACGGTGTCGTACAGGTCAGAGATGTTGTCAGCGGTAACGCCCAGAGTAACGCCTGCGGCGGTGGCGACAGCGTTCATCTCCTCCCAGTTGGCGGGGTTGGCGCCGTTCAGGATGGCGTTCTTGCCTGCAATAGCCAGGGCTGCCTTGGCAGTCTCGACATTGGTGCAGTTCAGGATCAGGGCACGGCCGGTGGCCTTAGCCTTCTCCACCAGACCGACATAACGGTCCTCGCCGCCTGCGCAGCAGTTGACGTACAGGAATTCCACGTACATACGCTCGCCGATGCGCTCGTAATCGACCTTGGCCATCTGAGCCAGCTTGGCGTCGATCTCTTCGTCGGTCAGGCAGGTGCCCACAGCGACGGCGTACAGATTCTTGCTGACCAGAGTCTTCTCGTGACGGAACAGGACAGTCTCGCCGCCCAGCTTGTGCTCGCCCACGGTGATGGTCTTCATGGGGGGCGCGGTCTGCTCGTTGAGCATAGCCTTTGCGTCGTCAGAGAAGTAGGGGCACTTGTCGATGGAAACAGCGCCCTGAGCCACCTTCATGCAGAATGCCATACAGGTGGGGCTGCCGCACTCCTTACAGTTCTTCTTAGGAGACAGCTTAAAAATATCAAGACCCTTCAAAGCCATTGTATGTATCCTCCTTCCGATTAGACGAGTTCAGTGATGAACTTCTTGATGGTGGCAACAGATGCGGGATGACGCAGGATGACAGCGTCTGCGCCGCCGGTCAGGTTGGCAGCAGCGGTGGCAACTTCCATGCCGACGCCGCGCTCTTCCTGGTTGCCCCAGGTGGGCTCGTCTTCCTCAGATGCGGAAGATTCCTTGACGGTCCAGGTGTCGGTGGACACGGGAGCGATGATGGGCATCTGCAGGTCGGCGTCGGACTGCTGCAGGGCAGCCAGGCGGACGCGGTCCAGGGTGGATGCCACGTACTCGTAGCCGTAGCCCACGGCTGCGGTACCGATGTTCATGACGATGGACTCGGCGGGAATGTTCAGCTGCTTCATCATGATGTTCAGCTGCTTGGCCAGGTTGATGTCGTCAGCGGTCTCAGCGCCGACCTTCTGGCCGTAAGCCAGGGCGACAGATGCGCCGACGGTCTTGTAGTCCTCATTCTTGGCAGACATCACCAGGATGTTCTTGCCCTGCAGGGCCTCAGCGATCTTGGAGAACAGCTCGCCGTCCTTCTCCAGGTTCTTGCAGCCCATGACCACGATGGGCATGGAAACGGCTTCGGCAACAGCCTTTGCGTCGGCGACGCAGTCGGCAACGGAGCGGTTGGCGCCGTTGGGGTCGGCGGAAGCGAAGTTCAGGGCGATGAAGTCAGCGCCGGGCATGGTCTCAGCCTTCTTGGCGAAGTCAGCCATGGTGGTGCAGCCGGCGTAGAACGCCTTCAGGCCGGGCTCGGTCCACTCGCAGGCGGTGTCGGAGATCTCAACACCGATCTTGGGAGCGTGCTCGATGGCGCCGTCGAAGGTGTAGAAGGGCAGCACATTCTGACCGCCGATGACGATTGCCTTGTCACCGGTGCCCAGGGTCACGGTATTGATCTTACCGGAGTAGGCTGCCGTCTTGGGAACGAAAGACATAATGATTTTCCCCCTTGTGTAAAATAAAATAGTGAATGATGAATAACGAAAAATGACTAATCACGGTGTGCGCGAAGCGCACCATTTGAATTGTGCGCTTCGCGCACACCACAATTATTAATTATTCATTATTCTTTATTCTGTTTTCATTACAGTCCAATAGACTGCATGATGCCCTTCAGGGCGGTCTTCATGGGTGCGGAGTCAGGAAGCTTCGCAGAAGGCTCGCCGGCGCAGTCGCAGCGGTAGACCCCATCGTCCTGGGGCAGCACACCAAAGAGCGTCAGGCCGTGCTTGTCGATTTCCGCCTTCACGCCGTCATCCAGCACGCCGCCGGGCGCGCGATTGACGATCAGACCCATCTTGCCGGGCTTCAGCTCCATCTCGCCGATCATCTCGGCGATGCGGGCCACAGCCTGGATACCACGGCGGGAGCAGTCGGAGATCAGCAGCATGGTGTCCACATGGGGCAGCGTGCCCCGGGCCACGTGCTCCAGACCCGCCTCGTTGTCCATGACCACATACTTGTAGTTGCCTGCGTACTTGTCCACCTGGGTCTTCAGCACGCCGTTGACGAAGCAGTAGCAGCCCTTGCCCTGGGTTCTGCCCATGACGATCATGTCAAAGTCGTCCTCTTCGATCAGAGCGGAGTTGAATTTGAACTCGGCGTAGTCCGCCTTGGTCATGCCGGCGGGGATGATGCCCTTGAGCTCAGCATTTGCCATTTCTTCGCGGATCTGGCCCAGGGTGCAGTCCACCTCCACGCCCAGAACTTCGTTCAGGTTGGAGTTTGCGTCTGCGTCCACAACCAGCAGGGGGCCCTTGCCCTTCTTGCACAGGTAGTCGATGAGCATGCCGCAGGTGGTGGTTTTACCCACGCCGCCCTTGCCGGCAACAGCAATGGTATGAGGTGCCATAGTATTGGTTCTCCTTATTACGGGTATTTTGCGGTCGTATCCTCTGAGCGTTCTGTTCATATCGATACAACAATATCGTATCACATACTGCGCAGAAATTCAACCATGAATTTCGTACAAAATTACAATTTTTCCGCTCCGTTAAATGGGAGTAAACACGAAGCGCTGGATGATGCCGTCGGCCACGGCATGGACCGTCACCCGGCCGGCTGTTCCTTCCTCCACCGTCAGTTCGATTTCCCGCCCCCGCAGCACACTGCGGACGTAGCTTTCCGGATCATCGCACTCCACCTCGTCAAAGAAAATATCCCGCATCTGATTGTTCCGGCAGAGGTTCTTGACCTCCCGGACCACTTCATATTCCGCCATAGGGGTTCCTCCTTTTCAAATTGTAGTTTATCGTACAGTCCATTTGTAGGGCGCGGTCATGACCGCGCCGATCAGGTTAGACAACAGCCTATGTATATATTGTGGTATATCGTTACAATCACAAAATATCCAACACATCCGTCGTCGATACGGGGGCGG
>JAFTVM010000089.1 GCA_017465745.1 Oscillospiraceae bacterium | reverse complement strand
GCTGACCCAGAAGCCGATGATGTCATAGCCGGTGACCAGGGTATTGGTGGGATAGAAATACTTCAGGTCCTCTGCGTCCTCATCGGGCCAGCCCAGGGTGCTGAAGGGCCACAGGGCGGAGGAGAACCAGGTGTCCAGGGTGTCGGGATCCTGGTCGAGATGCACGCTGCCGCACTTGGGACAGACGCCGGGGGCTTCCTTGGCAACGATGGTCTCGCCGCAGTCAGCACAGTACCAGGCAGGGATCTGGTGACCCCACCACAGCTGACGGGAAATACACCAGTCACGGCTGCCCTTCATCCAGTTGATATAGTTCTTGGTGAAGCGCTCGGGGACGAACTTGATCTCGCCCTTCTCGACGCTCTCCACAGCGGGACCTGCCAGGGGAGCCATCTTCACGAACCACTGCTTGGAGATCATGGGCTCGATGGTGTTGTGGCAGCGGTAGCAGGTACCGACCTCATGGGTCAGAGGCTCGATCTCCTTCAGCAGGCCTGCCTCGGTCAGATCGGCAACGATGGCCTTGCGGGCTTCCTGGGTGGTCATGCCGGCGTACTTGCCGCAGTCCAGCACCTCAGGCTCACCCACGGTGGCGCGGCCGCTGGCGAACAGCTCGTCGCAGGCAGCCTTGTCAGCGGCGCCGGTCATGTAGCCGTCGTAGGTGAAAACGCGGACGCTGGGCAGGTTATGGCGCTGGCCCACCTCGTAGTCGTTGGGGTCATGAGCGGGGGTGATCTTGACGACGCCGGTGCCCTTGGTCATATCGGCGTGCTCGTCGCAGACGATGGGGATCTCCTTGTTCAGCAGGGGCAGAATGACATGGCAGCCATGGAGGTGTGTATAGCGGGGGTCCTCGGCGTTGATGGCAACGGCGGTATCGCCCAGCATGGTCTCGGGACGGGTGGTGGCCAGCTCCAGCATCTCGCCGGTTTCCTTGACGGGGTACAGCAGGTGCCAGAAATTGCCGGCCTGCTCCTCGTGTTCCACCTCAGCGTCAGAGATGGAGGTGTTGCACTTGGGGCACCAGTTGACCATGCGGTTGCCGCGGTAGATGTTGCCCTGCTCATACAGGCGGACGAAGACCTCCTTGACGGCGTTGGAGCAGCCCTCGTCCATGGTGAAGCGCTCGCGATCCCAGTCACAGGAGGAGCCCAGCTTCTTCAGCTGCTGGACGATGCGGTTGCCGTAGGTGTTCTTCCACTCCCAGGCGCGCTCCAGGAAGCCGTCACGGCCCACCATTTCCTTGGTCAGACCATCGGCGCGCATGGCTTCGACCACCTTGGCCTCGGTGGCGATGGAGGCGTGGTCGGTACCGGGCAGCCACAGGGCCTCGAAGCCCTGCATCCGCTTGGTGCGGATCAGGATATCCTGCATGGTGTTGTCAACAGCGTGGCCCATGTGAAGCTGGCCGGTGACGTTGGGGGGAGGCATGACGATGGTGTAGGGCTTCTTGTTCTCATCGCGCCGGGCGTGGAAGTAGCCGCCGTCAAGCCACATATTGTAGATCCGGGACTCAACATTCTGAGGCTCATAGACCTTGGGAAGTTCTCTTGCCATAATATATCTCCTTTTCTTGTTTACATGTTCATGGTTTCGGGGGATACGCAATGCTGCGCCCCGACCATCACGATGCTAAGCCGCATCATTGATATCACCTCGCAATAAAAAAACGCCCTGAGAGATAAACTCTCAGGGCGAAAAGATTTCCGCGGTACCACCTGAATTTCCGGGAACTCCCGGACACTCTTGCGCTGTAACGGGCTGACCCGGTCTTCCCTACTGGTTATTTCAGGAAAACTGCTCCGGGGCGACCATCCGCTTATCTGCTCCATTCCCTCGCACCAACCGGGAACTCTCTGTGGGAGCGAAAGGAGCGGAACCTCCCCTTCTCAGCATTTCGCAGAAATAAAATACCATGTTTTGTGCAATCTGTCAACCGAAAAATGGATAAAAAGTGAATATCCGATTATTCAGCCTTGGTATAGGTGACCGTGGAATCGGTGTACTCCAGGCTCAGAGATCCATTCTCTGCCACGGTAAAGGTCACGTACTCTTCGGTATTGGTGCCGTCAATGGTAAAATAGATGCGGTTCATGGAAATGCGGAATGTACCGGTTTCAGGCTCCTCCTCCAGGTAAGCGTAATCCTCCACAGTGCCGACAACCAGGTCGATCAGGGCGTCAAAATCGGCAGCGCCATACAACTCCGCATAGAACTGGTTGAATTCCGCCTCGCTCATGGCGGCAAAGTCTTCGTCGTAAAGATCCTGCAGCTGCTCACGGTTCTCATAGAAGACGGCGAATGCATCCCGGTAGTATGCCTCCACCATGTCCCGGCTCTTGGCAGCGTCGCAGGTCATGGTATAGGACAGATCCTCGTTCAGCAGCAGCACTTCGCAGATGCCCATAGCCTCTGCATCCAGCAGAGCGATCTCTTCGTCGTAAAATTCCATGGCCTCAAATTCGGCGATGACGCTGTCCGCATCATAGTAAAAAACAGACTCCCAGCGTCCGGTCAGATCCACCTGGGGGCCGCCGCAGCCTGCCAGGCAGCAGCACAGCAGTGCCATTGCCAATGCCAGGGTGATGATTTTCTTCATTGTGTTATCCTCCATATCTCTTTCTTTTCAGGGGTATTTTTATGATATCGTGGTATGAAAATAATGTCAAGCAGCTTTTCCGGAAAAGATATGCCTTGACTGCCACAGCGCAATTTCGTATAATACTTTTGATTTTTGAAACAGGAGAATCCCCATGAAATTATCTCTTATCGCCCCCTGCTACAACGAGGGGGAAAATGTACAGCCCTTCCAGGACGCAGTCATCGCCGCTTTCGACGGCTGCGGTTACGACTACGAAATTGTCTTTGTGGATGACGGCAGCAGGGACGCCACCCTCCACAATCTGAAAAAAATCCACGCGGCTCAGAAATGCCCTGTGAAGGTCATTTCCTTTTCCCGGAATTTCGGAAAGGAAGCCGGCATTTACGCCGGCATGAAGGAAGCCCGGGGCGAATATATCTGCCTCATCGACGCCGACCTGCAGCAGCGGCCGGAGATCGTCCGGGACATGGTGAAGATCCTGGACGAGCAGCCGGAGTTTGATGTGGTGGCCGCCTACCAGGACCGCCGGGGCGAGGGCAGGGTGCTCTCCTTCTTCAAGAAGAGCTTCTATACCCTCATCAACAGGCTGTCCAATGTGACGCTGCAGCCCGACGCCAGCGATTTCCGCACCTTCCGCCGCTCCGTCCGGGATTCCATCCTGGAGCTGACGGAATACCACCGCTTCTCCAAAGGCATCTTCGCCTGGGTTGGCTATGATACCTGCTTCATCCCCTATACCGCCTGCGAGCGCAACGCCGGCTCCACCAAGTGGAATTTCGGAAAGCTGTTCAACTACGCCATCGACGGCATCATCGGCTTCTCCACCTCCCCCCTGCGCATCGCCAGCCATTTTGGCATTGGTACCGCCGGGGCGGCGATTTTGTATCTGATCTTCGTCATCATTGAGAAGCTCTTCTGGGGCATCGATATCCCCGGCTATGCCACCATCATCGTGCTGACGCTGCTGCTGGGCGGTATCCAGCTGCTGTGCATCGGCATCATCGGTGAGTATGTAGGCCGCACCTTCGAGCAGACCAAGGATCGGCCCATCTATATTGCCAGGGAAATTCTTGACTACGAGGAAAAAACAGATGTTTAAGATTGAAGACAATACCTACCGTGACCTGCGGGAGCGTTCCCTCCATCAGTGGCTCGATGATATGGAGCGCCACGAAGACATGACCGTCCGGGGCGGCGTCCGGCTGTGCCGGGAATACCTCGCCCATCTGGAAGAGCAGAACGCCCGCCTGCGGGAGGAAAACGAGCTGAAGAACAGCTATCTGCGCAAGCTGGCTCAGAAAAAGAGATAAAGAAAAAGTGCTTCGGAAAATCCGAAGCACTTTTTTGATCTTTCAGCGGATGTCCTTGTTGGCCTTCTCAGCCTTCTTGGCAGCCTTCTCCTTGGCCTTGGCCTCCTGAGCCTTCTTGGCCTGCTCCTTCTCGGCAGCAGCCTGGGTCTCGTTGGAGGAAATAGCCCACTTTGCAAACTCAATGCGGACCTGATCCTTGGAGGTCTCGATGACAATCTTGTCTTCCTTCACATCAACGACAGTGCCGCAGATACCACCGATGGTGATGATCTCGTCGCCGTTGCGGACGGAGGAACGCATCTCTTCGTCCTTCTTCTTGCGCTTGTTCTCAGGCCGGATCAGCATGAAGTAGAAAACGGCCAGCATGATCAGCAGCATGATGACGGTGCTGCCCATACCGGTGGCATCGGCAGTCAGAAAATTAACCATGGGAAAAACTCCTTCGCAATAAAAATCTTAATTATTATACCATTGATTGGATAAAATGCAAGCCCAATTTAGATCCTGCGACCCAATTTTTCAGAATATTCAGCCCGGAATGCTTCAAACCGGCCTTCGTCCAAAGCCTGGCGGATCTTTTCCATCAGTTTGTTGTAGAAATACAGGTTGTGCATGACGCTCAGGCGCATGGCCAGCATCTCGTCAGCCACGAACAGGTGGCGGATATAAGCCTTGCTGTAGCGGCGGCAGACGGGGCAGTCACACTTGGGATCAATGGGGCTCTCGTCCAGCTGGTACTTCTTGTTGCGCAGATTGATGGCGCCCTCCCAGGTGAACAGGCGGGCATGGCGGGCATTTCTGGCAGGCATGACGCAGTCGAAGAAGTCAACGCCTCTTGCAACGGCCTCAATGATGTTGCTGGGAGTGCCCACGCCCATCAAATAACGGGGCTTGTTGACAGGCATGTGCGGCTCCACGGCGTCGATGATGGCATACATTTCCTCGGCACTTTCGCCCACAGCCAGACCGCCGATGGCGTAGCCGGGCAGATCCAGCTCGGCGATGCGCTTCATGTGCTCGACACGGATATCGGGATAGGTGCCGCCCTGGTTGATGCCCCAGAGCTGCTGCTCCTTGTTGACGGTATCGGGCAAGCTATTGAGCCGCTCATTCTCCGCCTTGCAGCGCACCAGCCAGCGGTAGGTCCGGTCCACGCTCTTCTGGACATATTCACGGGGAGAGGGATTCTCGATGCACTCGTCGAAGGCCATGCAGATATCGCTGCCCAGGTTGGACTGGATCTGCATGCTCTCCTCGGGGCCCATGAAGATCTTGTGGCCGTCGATGTGGGAAGCGAAGGTGACGCCCTCTTCCTTGATTTTGCGCAGGGAAGACAGGCTGAACACCTGGAATCCGCCGGAGTCGGTGAGAATGGGACCGTCCCAGGTCATAAACTTGTGCAGGCCGCCCATCTGGCGCACCACGGTGTCGGTGGGACGCAGGTGCAGGTGGTAGGTGTTGGACAGCTCCACCTGGCAGCCGATGTTTTTCAGGTCTTCCGCACTCAGGGCGCCCTTGATGGCGGCCTGGGTGCCGACGTTCATAAAGACGGGGGTCTGGACGGTGCCGTGGGCGCAGGTGAACTCACCCCGGCGGGCCTTGCCCTCGGTTTTCAAAAGCTTAAACATAGATTACCTCTTATAGTTGTACAGGATGTAGTTTCTGGAAATCTCCGTATGACCCAGCTGGGTCTCGTAGCCGGATTCGCCGAAGCAGGTGAAGCCGGTCTTTTCGATGACACGGCGGGAACGGTCGTTGCGCAGGAAATGGCTGCAGGTCAGATAGTCGAAGTCAAAAACAGTGAAGCAGTAGTCGATGACCGCCTTTACAGCCTCCGGCATCAGTCCCCTGCCCCAGTAGTCCTTACTGATGACATAGCCCAGCTCCCGGCCATAAAGCGCTCCCTCTACCGGATCAGAATACATGACCTCCAGGCCAATGGAGCCGATCACTTTCGAGTTCTCTTTTAGCTCCAGGCAGAGATTGCGTTTGTCGTGGATAAAGTACCCCAGAATGGTTCTGGATTCTTCCATGGATTTGTGGGGCGCCCATCCGGCCATCTGGCCCACGCCGTCCACGCTGGCATATTCGTAAAAATCTTCCAGATCGTCTTCCCGCCAGGGACGCAGGATAAGCCGGTCGGTTTCAATACGGACATTGGTCACATCAACGTTTGCAAGCATGGTCTTTCCTCCTTTACAGGATACACATGGCGTCGCCAAAGCTGAAGAAGCGGTATCGCTCCCGGACGGCTTCGGCGTAGGCTGCCAGCACATGGTCACGGCCCGCGAATGCGGACACCAGCATCACCAGGGTGCTCTCGGGCAGATGGAAATTGGTGATGAGGCCATCCATAGCCTTGAAGGTGTAGCCGGGGTAGATGAAGATCTCGGTCCACTTGGACTTAGCCTCGAAGGAGCCGTCCTCGTTGACCAGGGATTCCAGCGTACGGCAGGAAGTGGTGCCCACGCAGATGACCCGCCCGCCGTTCGCCTTCGTCTCATTCAGGGTGGCGGCAGTTTCAGCGCTCATCATGCACAGCTCGGCGTGCATGTGATGGTCGGTGATCTCCTCCGCCTTGACGGGGCGGAAAGTACCGAGGCCCACGTGCAATGTCACAAAGGCAGTCTTCACGCCCTTGGCCCGGGCCTTGTCCAGCAGCTCGTTGGTCCAGTGCAGACCGGCAGTGGGAGCGGCGGCGGAGCCGACTTCCCGGGAATAGACGGTCTGGTAGCGCTCCTGATCCTGGAGCTCCTCCTTGATGTAGGGGGGCAGGGGCATCTTGCCCAGCCGCTCCAGCACCTCCAGGAAGATGCCCTCGTAGTGGAACTCCACCACACGGTTGCCAGTCTCCTGAACCTCCACCACGGTGGCGGTCAATTCGCCGTCGCCAAAGATCACTTCCTGGCCCACCTGCATCTTCCGGCCGGGCTTGCACAGGCACTCCCAGCGCTTTTCGCCCAGGTCCCGCAGCAGCAGTACCTCCACCGCGCCGCCGGTGGGGCGGTGGCCCAGCAGGCGGGCGGGCAGGACACGGGAGTCATTCATCACCAGGCAGTCGCCGGGATTCA
This sequence comes from Oscillospiraceae bacterium, assembly GCA_017465745.1. Lineage (GTDB taxonomy): Bacteria > Bacillota > Clostridia > Oscillospirales > Oscillospiraceae > Faecousia. The sequence continues at coordinate 6,817 of JAFTVM010000089.1, read as the reverse complement.
GATGGTCGATGATATCATAAAAATGCTCATGGCGGACCTGTCCCGTCACCCGGTCCATCGCCAGCAGCCGGGAAGTATCCCGCTGCTGCAGAGGGGTCTGGGCGATCAGTTCCTCCGGCAGGTCATACCAAAAATCATGGGTTTTCAATTTCTGATTCCTCCACATAGTAATTCAGACTACATTATACAGCAGCAAAATGCAATTTGCAACAGGAAGATTCTCTTCCTCCAAAAATGTAGGGGACGGTTTTCCCGTCCCCTACATAATATCGACACAAAATCAGAAACGGGAGGGTCGATGACCCTCCCCTACTGTTATTTCACTCGTTTACGAAGATAGAATACGATGCACCCAAGCAGTTCCAGACAATAAAGAATACCGAAGCCGATATTGTAGATATCCACGATCCGGTTCGCCGCCCGCTGGTGACCATAGGTCACAGCTGTGATGGGCAGGCCGTCCGCAGTATCGGCAGTCCGGTAGGAAGAAACGTTCCGGTTCCACCAGGTAAACGAACAGACCACCTTCCCCTCCGGCGTACCGTCGGAGATGCGTACCTCTTCATAGTAGAATTCTTCCTGGGTGATCTGATTACCCTGCTCATCGTAGAAATAACTGGAGTCATCTGGAGGCGGCAGAACATTGGCTTCATAGCCATAGCCGCTGTATTCCAAAGGCTGCTCCATGTATTCAACAAAGCTGTCGTAAGCGTCGAATTTCTCGCCCCCGGCGATCCGCCAGGCGCTGAATACATTGTTGCAAAAGCTCTGAGTCAGCAGCGTCACAAGAGCAATGACCAGAAATCCCGCGACGCAGCGCAGCAGCAGCTTGCGGTTATGGCGGTACCTCTGCTCCGCCCGTTCGTCCATGTTGATGACGCCCCGCTTGATAAAGGCGGACTGAGCGAAATAGCAGATGATCCCCCACACGGCCAGGGCAACCAGAGCATAGCTGCCGCCCGCCTGGAGCCAGTTGCCGCCGGTGAGACCCCAGTAGGCGTCATCCACATATACGACCAGAGGCAGCGTGGCAGCGAAGAGCACCAGGGTCAGACCGAAGGACTGCTTCGCCAGAGAGATGACCCGGCTGCGGAATGCAGCGATCTCCTCCCCTTCCAGACTGTCGTCATCCACGCTGAGGAATGCCCCATTGATGAAGATCGCCTGACAGATGCCGCTTGCCAGGAAGAAGACGCACCCGGCAAAGAAGCCGATGTATGCCCGCAGAAAGCCCAGGTTGCCGATCATGGCGGCAATCAGTCCCACGACGGCGATGCCCATGGCGATGCAGGTTCGATTGCGGTACTGGCTCAGGCCCACGGCAAGGATCCGCCTGCGCTGCTTCTCCCCTTTCGCGCTTGCTTCTGTAGGCTGGGCTTCCATCCGGCGCTCACCCCGCAGCAGCTCATCACAGGTGACGCCAAAGATCTCGGCGATCACGGGGATCAGGGACAGATCCGGCGCGCCGTCGTCCCGCTCCCAGCGGCTGACGGATTTGTCGGACACATTGAGTTTTTCGGCAAGCTCCTTCTGGGTCATGCCGCCGGCCTTTCGCAGTGCAGCAATAAAGGCACCCATGGTTTTTCGTTCCATATGTTCCACTCCTTTCAGGTGTTTGTACCCAAATTCTACAATTGCGAGAGCGAGAAAACCACCCAACGGCGCGGGAATCACTCTCGGAATCCGGGAATTCGGATAAAAGGAGCATTTTTGGGGGGTCATTCGATGATGTAGGCGCTGACGATCTCGCCGTAGAAGGCGGTGTGGTAATCCCCCACGGGGCCGGGATAGTAGCGGTCGTAAAGCTCCTGGGGCAGCTGGTTTTCCTCCTGGAACTGGCGGTAGATGACCCTGCATTCCAGAGTCAGGGGCAGTTCCCTGATACCGGGGACGGAGATGACTTCGGGCGCTTCCCTGGTCAGACCCAGGTCAGCAAACTTGTCGCAGTCCCGGCCGGACTTGGTGCCGCAGTAGCCCAGGATCTTCTTATCGATGTCGCCCATGGGCACGTTGATGGTGAACTCGCCGTTGGTATCCAGCAGCTCCTTGGTATAGCGGCTGTCCCGGACAAAGGCGATGAAGATGGGCTTGCCCCACTGGATGCCGATGGTGCCCCAGCCGATGGTCATGGTGTTGACGGTGTCGCCGGCCGCAGTGGTCATCAGGATGCCGCCGGGCAGGGCCTTGCAGATGTGGCCTGCATAGTCGAATGCGTTGACAAATTTTTTCATAGGATCCCCTCCAAAAGTTTTTCTCAATTTTACCATGACGAAGGCGGGAATGCAACCTTGACATTCCCGCCTGTGTGGCTTACGATATTGAAAATACTTCGGGAGGTTTCCCTATGAACGATTTACTGAACGCCCGCCGCCTGCTGGATGAGGGCGGCTATACCTGCGTCATCTGCCGGGGCGATGAAGTTCATACCGCCACTGCCCGGGGCGTCAAGCCGCTGGTCAATTGGCTGGACAATGGCCTGGACGTGGCAGACGGCTGCGCCGCCGACAAGGTGGTGGGCAAGGCCACCGCCTTCCTCTACTGCCTTCTGGGCGTCCGGGCGGTGTATGCCCACATTATGAGCAAAGGCGCTGCCGAAGTCCTGCGAAATGCAGGGATCACTGCCGAGTACGGCAGGCTGGTGCCCGGCATCATCAACCGCACCGGGACAGGTCCGTGCCCCTTCGAGGCGGCGGTGACTGAGATTTCCGCCCCGGAACTGGCAATGGCAGCCATCCGTCGGAAGATGAAGGAAATGAATATCGTGTAAACTTATCCCTGTTGGGTGCGGTTACGACCGCCCCGGCCAGGTGGCGAATTTGCTGCTGATCTATTTGTAGATGCGGTATTTCGGCGTGGTCGGCGGGGTTATGACCCCGCCCTGCTTTTTACGGCTCGTTCACCACGCCCACGAACATGGGGATCCCCTCTGTTGTGATGGCAAAGACGAAGGGACGATCCAGAACGAAATCGATGATCTCCTCCGGCGGCGCCATGGCTCCTGCACCCCACATCAGCTCAATATAGGCTCCGGCGGTAACACCCTGCTCGTCCACGCTCACCCGGCTCGCCTGGGTGATCTTGTCGATGAAGATGGGCAGCTCCGTATCAAATGTATCTCTGAACTCGCCGCCGTTTTCGTCGAAGGCTTCCGTGATACCCATGGACTTCAATCCTTCAACGAGATCCAGTTCCTTGGAGATGTCGAATTTCGGCATGGACAGATTCACCTTCATATACTTCCGGTTCTCATATTCCTCCAAATATTGAGCACCGATCATCGACAGATATTCCCCCTCCGCCAGAACATCAGCGGTGGTCTTGTCCTCGTCGGGCAGGATCAGCCACATGCAGGTGCCGTTGCGCATGTGCAGATACACCGCGCCGCAGCTCTCGCCCCAATAGTAATATGTTTGGATCTTATCCCGGTTCATATAGGTGACGGTTTTGTCACCACCAGGGCTGTGGAAGATTCCATCAGTATTTTGAGATTCGCTGAATTCATCGAGCCATGTACCCTTCAGGTACACCGTGGACACCAGCGCCATGACCGTGCCGATGGACTTAGGGCTGGGGGTCAGATCGATGCCATTGGACATCTGATTCAGGAAGCCGCCAGTCTGGTTGCTGACCCAGGTCTGGATGGCGTTATTGGTCAGCACGCCGCCAAGATTCCCCTGATACACCGACACATAATAATCATGCGCCAGGGTGTCCATGACGCTGCGGTCATAGTTCATACCATTGTCCAGCCAGAGGGAGCTTGCCATGGCGCGAATCTGATTTCCGTCGGTCTCATTGCCTGCTTCCCAGATCCGGGCGATGTATTCGCGCAGGGTCTCCACATCCTCTACCCCCAGCAGATCCAAAATCTCCTGCCGGGTGGAGCCGTCGGCGGTCTCCGCCAGGATGGACAGGGCAACCGCCGCATTCACCGGCGACCAGAGGGCATTTTCCTCGGTGCCCGTCAGGAATTCATGGGAAGCATCTGCAAAGAATGCCGCGAAATCCTGATTGGCTGCTGTCACTGTTTCTGCGTTGTTGATGGCAAGTATTCTGTAGGACTCATAGTTCTCATGTGAATTTCTGTAGTCACCGTCGCCGTGCCACTGCGGTGCCCGGCTGTTTCCCGGCATCGCCACCGCCCGGGCCGTCACCACGAAGGGGATCGTGGGGGTGTTGATCAAAAGCACCAGCGCCAGCACAGCCGCAATCAGGGGAAACAGGATCTTCTTTTTATGTTTCTTCCGCCGGGCTGCTGCGGCCACATACTTTCCGTCCACATAGCCCAGGGCTTCCGCCAGCTTCTCATTCATCGCAGTACCCCTCCTTCCGCAGGTATTCGTGCAGCTTCATCCGCATGCGCCCCAGGCGGATGGTCACCGTGTTGGGCAGCAGTTCCAGATCCTTTGCAATCTCCCGGACGCTGTCACCGTACCAGTACCGCCGCAGAAAAATGGCACGGTTATCCGCCCTCTGTCCGGCAAGGAAAGCGTTGATGGCCCGGCCAAGCTCTCTTGCTTCCACGGTCTCTTCCAGAACCTTCGACGGGATACACTCTGCCAGTTCGTCAATGGACGCATCGTAGCGTCCGTCCCGCTTGTCGGCAGTGATGTACCGGAGCTTGTCCAGGGCGATGTACCGCCCGGTCTGATAGACGAACCCGGATAACGGATCCGGCTGCTTCGGCGGAATGGCATTCCAGACGGCGAGATAGGTATCATTGACGGATTCTTCCGCATCCTCCCGCCGGCCAAGGATATTCATGGCTGTGCGATGGAGCCGTTTCCCGAACTTTTTCGCCATTTCCGTGATGCCCCGCTCCAGCCTTTCCCAGATCAGCCGGGTGATGTTGTAGTCATCCATATTCATCCCTCCTCACCCATATTATCGGAAAACGGGCACAGAATGTGACATCCCCGCAGAAAAAACTGCGGGGATGTGTTATTTTATGCAAATCCTCTGGTGATGGGGGCCATCAGCACCTTGCCGGTGCCCCGGTAAACATTGACCAGACCCTCGCCGGAGGCAGCGGAGCCGATGAGGCTCTTGCCGGAGCGCTCCACGGTGAAGTTCAGACTGCCGCTCCAGGCAATGACGAAATTGCCGTCGACCTTGAGCACATCATTTTGCAGCTCGATCTCGATCAGCTCTTCCTTGGGCACTGCGGATTCCAGACACACGACGCCGCTGCCCTGGATCCCCAGGTTGAACAGTCCCTCACCGCCTGCCACCGCAGAGGAGAAATTGGATCGCATCACCGCCTTGTGCTTCAGGCGGGAATCGCAGGCCAGAAACAGGCCGTCGTCGAGAACAATGGAGCCGTTCCAATCCGCCAGGTCGACCAGCAGAATGTGCTTGTAAGTGGGCTCCAGCATCAGAAGGCCGTCGCCGGTGTACTCGGGCTTTATGGCGGACTCGCCGGTGACACTGCCGCGCAGCGCCTTGCCGAAAAGGTCACCCACGCCCTTGACGCCGGTGGTGGCGTTGACATTGCCCACCGTCCACTGCATGGCACCAGCCTGCACGGTGATATTGGCCTTGCTGACGTCGCAGAGCACCTGACGCTTGCGGACATTCATAGCGTTGCAGTAGTAGGCAAGGGCGGCATCGCCAGGACTGACGCTGAGGTCACGGGTATACTCGATGACCTGGAAAGGACCCATCTGGTCGAGGATCCGGACGTCATCATTGTCGGTAAAGTTTTTGATCTTGAACATAGCGGAGTTCTCCTTTCATATTCTTCGGTTTCATTATACCAAAGCGTACCTGCCGCATCAAGAAAAAAGTATCGGCAAAATAATATCTTAAGGTTTCATACTCCCACACAGCGAAATTCCAACCCGGGGCTTGACAAGAGCTGGAAAAATCATTATAATATTACGGTCTATCGGGGTGTGGCGAAGTTTGGTATCGCGCATGGTTCGGGTCCATGAGGCCGCGGGTTCGAATCCCGCCACTCCGACCAAATAGGAAAGTCCACCCACAGGGTGGGCTTTCTTATTTGGAGGGGCTGAGGGATTCGAAAGGCCGACACCAGTCCGCAGACTGTTGTAAAAAGTGTCCGGGGGAGAATCCCATGATTGACGGACGCCCCCCTTGTGGGTGTGGGCAGAAATCAAATGTATCCCGTTTATAAAAACCTAAGCTTACCCGCCGACCACTTTTTCTTATACGAACTTTATGGCGTCACTGTCGTAGTGATCAAAAACCTGTTTGCGTTCGAAAAACTTTTTTGAAGAGAGCCCCTTCCTGAAACCATGATAGCGTTTCGGAAGGGGCTTTTTTCCCATAGCAATGCTCGAAAATCCTCGAAATTTGTGTATTGTCTTATCCCACCCGGGCATGATATGCTTTTGTGGAAAGAAGAGGAAATGAGGTGCAATATGCAAATTTCAGACGAAATGTACCAACCCAGGTATCAGGAACAAACCAAATCAATGCTTCGTGAATTGTCCTTCGGTGCTTATCACGACGGATATGTTCAGCTTTGCATCGGAATCCCGCGCTATGCTCAGGACACCATACAGGGAATGTGCAAAGAACTGTACCCCTATATCGCCGATGAACTCGGACACGGAAATTGGCACTCCGTTGAGCGCTCCATTCGTTTTGCTATCATGGATGCCTGGGAGAGACGGGACAGCGAAATTTGGGAAACGTATTTCCCAAATTTACAAAAGCCACCGACGAACAAAGTCTTCATTGCCACATTGGCAGATCGGTTGAAATAATTCACCCCTCCCGTTACCGGGAGGGGCTTAATTGCCAGGAGAGGACTGAACGGCACAGTTTGCTATTCCGTACCGTTGATGCAATT
>JAFTVM010000088.1 GCA_017465745.1 Oscillospiraceae bacterium | reverse complement strand
TAATTGCCGGTGGCTTCTTCCCGGCGGTTCTCGTCGCCGGCGGCGATCTCCCGGCAGACCTTGTCGGCACAGGACTGATGCATGTAGTAGGCGACGCCGCCGATGAGCTTCCAGCAGCCGCCGGAGACCTCGAAGCCGCACTCGGGGCAGATGCCGGCACCCGTGGCTTCCGCCTCATTCAGCAGGGGCAGAAAGAAGGCCAGGAACTCGTCGATCTTCTTCATGGTGCCGGGATTGTCCAGGAACACCACCTGGATGGTCTTGGGTGCAACGGTCAGGCCGGTGACCCGGAACTCCTTCTGGAGATTACGGCCGTTCAGCACGGTCTGCAGCTGCGTCAGCTTCACAGGATCAGCGATCTGGGTAGCGAAGATGATCTGCTTGTACCCCGTCCCCTCGTTCAGCGTGGCGCAGTAGCCGCCCAGGCTGCCGTAAGCCACGCCCTTGTCCACGTTCATGCCGTGTTCGCGGGCCAGCTTTTTCAGTCCGCTTCCAATCATTTCGTTTTCCTCTCTTTCTCTCTTTGGGAATAATCAGGGGAATATTATACCACAATATGGTCAAAAAGGCAACTATACCAATCTTTAAGATTTCCCCTTACTCCAGATCCATCTTCATCATCTGGTCGCTGACCCGGAAGCCCATGCGCTCGTACAGGGGGATGGCCTTTCGCTCGGCCAGCATCTGAATCTCCGCCGCGCCGGCTTCCCGGGCAAGCTGGATCACCTCCGGCAGCAGCTGTGCCATGATGCCCCTGCCCCGGAACCGGGGCAGGGTATATACATTATATAGTATTGCGGTAACCCCCCGCAGGTTTACCTCATCGGGCATGGTGTCGTAAAGGTAGATGACGGCGTCCGCCACCACTTCCCCATCGATCTCCGCCACAGCGCCGATGCAGCTGCCGCTCATCAGCTGGTTCCAGACGAACCGGCGGACATTCTCCCCCAGGCCCGCGGGTAGCGGCTCCTCCGTCACCTCGTCCAGCATCATCAGCCGCATGCGGGTGATGGTGTCCACATCGGCGGGGGTGATATTTCTGAAAATGATCTCACTGTTCATCACTGCACATCCTTTGGTCTTTTGTATCTGCCGTGGGGCGCCCACTCGGGCAGAGGGTAACGCTGCATGGCACCGAAGATCCGCTCCCGCAGGTCGGGATAGGTGGCAGAAAGGTCATAGACCAGCTGCTTGATCTCTTCGCGCTTGGTGTACTTGTCCACCGGGCAGCGGTTTTCCAGAACGGGAAGCTCCATGCGTTTGGCAAAATTGTCCACCGTCTTCTCGTGGATATAGAGCATGGGGCGAATCTGGACAACGCCGGTACGGTCCAGATTGGTCACCGGCTGGAAGCAGCTGATGCGGCCCTCATAGATCAGGCTCATCATAAAGGTTTCCACAGCGTCGTCATAGTGGTGTCCCAGGGCCAGTTTGTTGAAGCCCTTGTCCAGGATCGCCTGATTCAGGGCGCCCCGGCGCATCTTTGAGCACATGGAGCAGGGATTCTTCTCCTTGCGGTAGTCGAAAATGATGGGACCGATCTCCGTTTTGACAACGGTGTAGGGCACCTCCCATTTGTCGCACAGTTCCCTGATAGCGGAATAATCCATCCCCAGACCCATGTCAATGGTGATGGCCTCCAGCTCGAAAGGCTTGTTGAAATATTTCTTCAGGCCCGCCAGCAGCACCAGCAGCACCAGACTGTCCTTGCCGCCGGAAACACCCACGGCAATGCGGTCGCCTGCTTTGATCATATCGTAATCGTCCACACACCGGCGGACCAGTCCCATCAGCTTCTGCAAAATCAAAAACCTCCCAAAAAGTTTGGAAAATCGAAAGCGAGAATTTGAGAGCATTCGAGAGGATTCAAGAGCATTTGGAAGCACTCTTCGGATTCCGCAAATTTTCTCAAATTCGTCGTTGACAAACGATTTGTTTTGTGGTATAAAAATCTAGCGTTTTGAAGACATTGTACTTCAAACATCAGTGATTGTCAAAAAATATTTAACCTATATTATGGAGGAACGCATAATGTCCACTACTCTGCTGAAGAAGGAGACCCTGGAGCGCAAGTGGTATGTTATCGATGCTGCCGGCAAGCCCCTGGGCCGTACCGCTGTCATCGCTGCCAACATCCTGCGCGGCAAGCACAAGGCCGACTTCACCCCCAACGTCGACTGCGGCGACTACGTCATCATCATCAACACCGACAAGGCTGTTCTGACCGGCAAGAAGCTGGAGCAGAAGAAGTACTACCGTGTTTCCGGCTGGATCGGCGGTCTGAAGGAGACCAAGGCTCGCATCATGATGGAGAACCGCTCCGACTACGCTGTTGAGCTGGCTGTCAAGGGCATGCTGCCCAAGAACACCCTGGGCAAGAACGCCATGACCCGCCTGCATCTGTACAAGGGTGCTGAGCATCCCCATGCTGCCCAGAAGCCCGAAGCCTGGACCCTGTAATTTGGAGGTAACACACAATGTACGAGAGCAAGAAGAAGTATTTTTACGGCACCGGCCGCCGGAAGTCCTCCGTCGCCCGTGTCCGCGTTTATGAGAACGGCACCGGCTCCATCATCATCAACGGCCGCGAGATCGACGACTACTTCGGTCTGGAGACCCTGAAGCTGATCGTCCGTCAGCCCCTGGCTACCACCGACCTGCTGGGTAAGGTTGACATCGTTGTCACCGTCTGCGGCGGCGGCGTCGCCGGCCAGGCTGGTGCTATCCGTCACGGCATCTCCCGTGCTCTGGTTCTGCTGAACCCCGAGTACCGCGCTTCTCTGAAGGCCGCTGGTTTCATGACCCGTGACCCCAGAATGAAGGAGAGAAAGAAGTACGGTCTGAAGGGCGCCCGTCGTGCTCCTCAGTTCTCCAAGCGCTAAATTTTATATTTACGCACTTCTGCAAGAGGTTTCCGAAAGGAAGCCTCTTGTTTCTTTTATCTGGCATAACTGCTTCAGAGGATTCCCGGACGGGAATCCTCTGTTTTTTCTGCGGATATACAAATCCGTCAAAAACATCCGCTGTGTCGGATAGATGCTTGTAATTTTCGTAAAAGAGTTGTATAATTTATGAGTAAAATCATAAGCAACCGCTATTTACCAATATTTAGGAGGATTTCCACATGATCAATTGGAAAAACATGGACACTCTGGAATCTTATCAGGCTCTGTGCGCTGCCGAGCGCGTTGACCTGAAGGCTGTTATGACCGGCGAGAACGGTGCCGAGCGCGTCAAGACCTACTCCGCTCCCATGGGCGAGGGTCTGAACTTCAACTACGGCGCCCGTCCTGTCAACGGCAAGATCCTGGCCGGTCTGGCCGCTTTCGCCAAGGAAGCGCAGCTGACCGAGAAGTTTGCCGCCCTGTACAACGGCGACGTCATCAACACCGGCGAGAACCGCCGTGTCCTGCACCACATGTGCCGCGGCCAGCTGGGCGAGGCTGTCATCGCTGACGGCGTGGACAAGCGGGATTTCTATGTGGGCGAGCAGAAGAAGATCGCTGACTTTGCAAACAAGGTCCATTCCGGCGAGATCACCAACGCCGCCGGCGAAAAGTTCACCACCGTCTGTCAGATCGGCATCGGCGGCTCCGACCTGGGCCCCCGGGCCATGTACCTGGCTCTGGAGAACTGGGCTAAGGTCAACAATACCCTGAAGATGAAGGCCGCTTTCATCTCCAACGTGGACCCCGACGATGCAGCCGGTGTCCTGTGCACCCTGGACCTCCAGCACTCCCTGTTCGTTCTGGTCTCCAAGTCCGGCACCACCCTGGAGACCCTGACCAACGAGTCCTTCGTCAAGGACGCCCTCATTAAGGCTGGCCTGAACCCCTCCAACCACATGGTGGCCGTCACCTCCGAGACTTCTCCCCTGGCCAAGTCCGCCGACTACCTGGCAGCCTTCTTTATGGATGACTACATCGGCGGCCGTTACTCCTCCACCTCCGGCGTGGGCGGCTGCGTCCTGTCCCTGGCCTTCGGTCCCGCCGTCTTCGCCCAGTTCCTGGACGGCGCAGCAGAAGCCGACAAGCTGGCCACCAATGAGGATCTGCTGCAGAACCCCGCTCTGCTGGACGCTCTGATCGGCGTTTACGAGCGCAATGTTCTGGGTATGCCCAACACCGCCGTTCTGCCCTACTCCCAGGCCCTGTCCCGCTTCCCCGCGCACCTGCAGCAGCTGGACATGGAGTCCAACGGCAAGTCCGTCAACCGCTTCGGTGAGCCTGTGAACTACGCCACCGGCCCTGTCATCTTCGGCGAGCCCGGCACCAACGGGCAGCACTCCTTCTATCAGCTGCTGCACCAGGGCACTGATATCATCCCCCTGCAGTTTGTCGGCTTCAAGAACAGCCAGATGGGCGGGGACGTCCTGATCCAGGGCTCCACCAGCCAGCAGAAGCTGTGCGCCAACGTGGCTGCCCAGATCGTGGCCTTCGCCTGCGGCAAGGATGATACCAACGCCAACAAGAAGTTCGAAGGCGGCCGTCCCTCCTCCATCATCATCGGTGAGAAGCTGACCCCCGGTGCACTGGGTGCACTGCTGGCCCACTTCGAGAACAAGGTCATGTATCAGGGCTTCGCATGGAACCTGAACAGCTTCGACCAGGAAGGCGTCCAGCTGGGTAAGGTTCTGGCCAAGAAGGTCCTGGCCCACGAGACCGACGGCGCCCTGAAGGTCTACTCCAATCTGCTGAACATCTGATTCCCCTTACGTTTCCATTAAGAGCCGCCCACCCGGGCGGCTCTTTTTCTGTGTTTGCATTTCCTACAAAATGTGGTATAATGTCCACAGTCTATGGAAAGGAACCAGAACCCATGCAATTTTCTGAATTTCTGGAGTCCCGGCGGGAAAGCTGCCGGGCTTTGGTCTGTGAACTGAGAAAAACCTACCCCTACGCCAGCATCCTGGGTACCGACCAGAAGGCCCGCAGTATCCGAGTCAACAAAAACAACGCCGCCATCGCCCCCGGCATGGATACCGAATGTGGCTTCGTGATCAAAGTCAGCGACGGAAGCGTATTCTTTGAGTACTCCACCGACGACATCGGCGAGGACACCCGTGAACTGGCGGCCTCCATCCGCTCTGCTTTCCGCATCCACGAAAGCCTCAGGGGAAGCACCGTGGGCCACATCGCCCTCAGCGATGAGCCTTTGACGGAGTCCTACTCCCGCCCCGGCGACTTCGACAATTATACACAACAGCAGCTGCTTGCCTTCTGCAGGGAGCAAACCGCCGTCCTGCTGGGCAGAAGCGAAAACCTGCTGAACGCTTCCGTCTCCATCGAGACTCTGGAGGTATCCAAGCTCTTTATCTCCCCCAACCGCAATCTGGACCAGCACTACACCTGGGTCAACGGCGCTTTGGTTGCCGTATACCGCAACAATGACAAGGTGGTCCAGGTGATGGAAGGCTCCGACTTCAATACCATCGGCGCCGTTCTGGCGGAACTGCCCACCAAGATGGATACCCTGATGGAGCGCGCCCACAAGCTGACCCTGGCCAAGCCCATCGTCCCCGGCGTCTACGACGTCATCACTGATCCCTCCATCTCCGGCCTCATCGCCCACGAGGCCTTCGGCCACGGCGTGGAAATGGACATGTTCGTCAAGGACCGGGCCCTTGCCAGGGAATATGTGGGCAAGTACGTGGCTTCCCCCATCGTGGGTATGCGCGACGGCGCGGCATCTGCCGAATCCGTGGCCTCCTACTTCTTCGACGACGACGGCGTTCTGGCCGGCGACACCCAGATCATCAAGGACGGCATCCTGGTCACCGGTATTTCCGACCTGGCCTCCGCCACCATCCTGGGTACCGCCCCCACCGGCAACGGCCGCCGGGAATCCACCCGCCGCAAGGCCTATTCCAGAATGTCCAACACCTTCTTCGAGCCCGGTACTTCCAAACTGGAGGATATGATCGCCTCCATCAACCACGGCTATATGCTCTGCGAGCCTGACAACGGCATGGAGGACCCCAAAAACTGGGGCATCCAGTGCACCGCCCAGTACGGCATCGAGATTGTGGACGGCAAGCTCACCGATAACTGGGTGGCCCCCGTGGTCATCAGCGGCTATGTGCCCGACCTGCTGAAGTCCATCACCATGGTGTCCGAGGACTTCAAACTTACCGGCGCGGGCTTCTGCGGCAAGGGCTACAAGGAATGGGCCAGAGTCAGTGACGGCGGTCCCGCCCTGAAAGTGAAAGGAGTGAAGCTGGGATGAGAGAAACCATGATGCTGCTGGCAGGGCACTCCCGTGTCAGCGACTACAAGGTCAATATCACCAAGAAGGAAAGCTATGAGCTGTTCTTCGTCAAAGGCGCCCTGGAAACCGTCCGCCATACCGACACCTGGGACCGGGAGGTGACGGTGTATGTGGATCACGGCGAATACAGGGGCGCGTCCCGGTTCTTCATCTACCCCTCCACCACCTTCTCCCAGAAGGCGGATCTCATCAACGAGGCCGTGGAAAAGGCAAGCCTGATCCAGAATCAGAAATATGACCTCCCCAGCCGTGAAACCGGTCGTTTCACCGTCGAAAGCAATTTCGAGAATCTAGAGCCTGCGGAGCTGGCAGCCTCCATCGCCAAGACCGTTTTCGAAGCCAATACGGTGGAAAACGCTTCCCTGAACGCGGTGGAGATCTTCATCAACAAGTATTCCCAGCGGGTCATCAACAGCCGCGGCCTGGACAAGACCCAGATCCGCTACGACGCCATGGTGGAGGCCATCCCCACCTACAACGGCCAGGAGCTGAGCGTGGAGCTTTACGAGCAGTGCAATTTCAGCAATCTGGACATCGAGCATCTGCGGAAGGAAATTGCCGGCAAGATGGCAGAAGTCAAAGCCCGCTTCCAAGCAACTACCCCCGCCGAAATCAAACCCTGCAGGGTGATCCTGAATCCCCTGGAGCTGTCCCAGCTGTTCTGGTTTCTCTCCGATGACCTGAATTATGCCACAGTCTACGGCCACTCCAACCTGCACACCAAGGGCGACATGATCCAGAAGAACCCCACCGGCGACAAGCTCACGGTGACCATGGCAGGCTCCATTCCCGGCAATGTCCAGAGCCGGTGCTTTGACGACGACGGCATGGCCCTCACCAACACCACCATCATCGAAGACGGCAAGGTGGTGAATTACTTCGGTGCCAACCGCTTCGGCCAGTACCTGGGCGAGAAGCCCACCGGCGACCTGAAATGCCTGAAGGTGGCCCCCGGCACCGTCACCGACTTCCAGACCGGTCCTTATCTGGAAGTGGTGTCCATGTCCGCTTTCCAGGTAGACCTGTACAGCGACTATGTGGGCGGCGAGGTGCGTCTGGCCTACTACCATGACGGCGAAACCATCATTCCCGTCACCGGCGTGTCCTTCTCCGGCTCCCTGGCCCAGTGCCTGAACACCATCCGCCTGTCCGCGAAAACTGTCACCCAGGACGGCTACACCGGCCCGGCAAAAGCCATTCTGGAGGGTATGAATATCTACTAAGCCATCAAAAAATGCCAGACACATATGCTTCGTGTTCTTAACGGGAAATTTCAAAAAATCCGCAGGCGGCATTGCTGACCTGCGGATTTTGCTATATAATGGCATTGGTGATATTTATGGAAAATGGCCTACCGAAAAGAAAACACCCTCGCCTGGATCACTATGATTACAGTACCGCCGGCGCGTATTTTATTACGATCTGCACCCAAAACAGGCGCTGTCTGTTATCCCGTATCGTAGGGCGGGGGCTTGCTCCCGCCGAAATCCGATATACCGCATACGGTCGAATCGCCCAGGAGCAGTTATTGTTGCTGGAGCAACGATATCCTTCGCTGAAAATCGATCAATATGTGATTATGCCGAACCATATTCATGCGATCCTATCGTTGGAGGAAACGGCAGGAGACGGCCAGCGCCCTACAATTATGGATATCGTTTGTGCGTATAAATCGCTTACAACCAGGCAGTGTAAGAAGGCACAGCCTATTGATAAGCTGTTTCAAACCTCATTCTATGAGCATGTTATTCGTGGCCGCGAAGACTATAATGAGATTGCGGAATATGTTATGAATAATCCAAAGAAATGGGAATTGGACAAGTTATATTCAACAGAATAAAAGAGGCAGTCTTGCACCTGCAACTTTCTCCCAATAAGCAACCGCAGCATCCACGAAGGATGCTGCGGTAAACCATTCGACATGTTGGCATTGGCTGGTTCAGTTATACTTTGCAATTTCCCTAATAATATCCATTGGCGATTCAGCTTGGGTGAAATCCACATTCCTTTTTGCTGGCTGATTTGTGTCCTCTTTCAAATACCATGCTGCTTGAATGGGGTGCATACCTATCGCTTGCGCTGCCTCCAATTCAAAGCTACCGCCATCTCCTACATAAAGGCATTCATCAGGAGCGACTTCTAAAGCTTGTGTACATTTCTGAAAAATTGCAGTATCTGGCTTTGACAGCCCTAATTCACAAGACATACAGACTGCATCAAAATAATCATACAACACACTGCTCTGAATAACATCTCTTTCTTCAAAATAGCAATTTGTTATCAAACCGATTTTGATATTCATTTCTTTGATGATCGTGAACATAGGGATTACTTCGGGGTGTATATGATTGAAGCATTCAATTTTCGATTGTTTCCGCTTGTTAATAATCATTTCAAACAATTCGCGAGAATAACACCTGTTTGCTATCAAAACCGCCTCAATAACTTCCTCAAGCGTTTTTTTACCCAACGTTCTATCCTCATCCGTGGTATCCCAAATCTCTCTAAATCTTGGCTCGGTGATTCCAATGTCTGCACAAATTTGCTTAGCCATATATACAGGACTTTCAAAATGTGTCACCAATGTCTCAAACATATCAAATATTACAGCTTTAATCATCCGAAGACACCTCGTCAAATTCAAATTTGGCGAACTGGTTGTATCACGGATACAACCAATTTTCAATATCAGTAGTATGTTGGATTGCGGCGGGAGCAAGCCCCCGCCCTACATATGCATGGCAAGCAGAGCGTCCGGCTGTCCGCCGGGTGCGGTTGACCGGGCGGATTGCCCAGACCCACAAATATGCGAAAACTGGCAGATCGAAGTGACCTGCCAGTTTTTTATGCAATTACTCCGCTAAGGACATCACGCTTTTGTGTCTGGCTTTTTTATTTGATCTTACTTCTTTTTCTTGCCCATCAGGAACATCACAACGCCTGCGATGGCGACCACCACCAGAGCGCCGGCTGCAACGAACAGGGTCATACCGGGGGTAACGGCAGAATCATTCTCAGCGGGAACAGTCTCGGTGGGGACTTCCTCGGGAACAGCTTCCTTCACCAGGACGCAGGCAGAGATGGCATCCACGGTGACGGTGCCCTCGGCGGTGCCCAGGGTTTCGGTACCGGAATCCTCCGCGTTGACGCAGATGTTCCACACGCCCTCGGGCAGGGTCACCACAGTCTCAGCGGAACGGGGATTGAAGATGGCAACGATCTCGTTATCCTCACCGTTGGCGCCCGCGCTGATGTGGCAGGCCATGACGTTGAATTCCAGGTCGTCCAGGACAGTGATATGCTCGGCAACCTCCTCTGCGGTGGTCATCCGCAGGGCGGGGTGGGCCTTACGGAACGCGATGAGACCGGCATAGTAGTCGGCCACGTCGGCATAGGCGGGATCATTCAGGGTGTCCCACTTGATGGAGTTGACGGAGTCGGGGCTCTTGTAGCTGTTGTGCTCGAAGCCGTCCTCGGTGGGCTTGGAGCGGAGCATTTCCTCACCGGCCTGGAAAAAGGGGGTGCCCTGGCTCATCATCACGATGGCTGCGCCCAGGTTGTTCATCTTGATGCGGTCAGCATCGGCAACATCCTTGGTGGACAGGTACAGCCGGTCCCAGAGGGCATAGCCGTCGTGACAGGAGATGTAGTTGATGGTCTGGCTGGGGGTCTTGCACCAGGTGGACTTACCCATGAGCATATCCCGGACAGCGGAGGTGTAACCGCCGCCGCCAGCCATATAGCCGATCTGGCTGGCGTTGGAATTGGAGCCGCGCAGGGAATCGCGGACAAAATCGGAGAAATAGGAGAAGCCGGGGGTCACGGTGGAATTGGCCTGGGTGGCCATGGTGTAGCCTTCCTTGGTCAGATTGGTGGCCATGTTCCAGCCCTCGCCGTAGAAGATCACATTGGGGTGGGTTTCATGGACAGCCTCGATGACAGCATTGATGGTATCGGTGTCGATCAGTCCCGCCAGGTCGAAGCGGAAGCCGTCGATGTGGTACTCGTCGGCCCAGTAGACCACGGAGTCGACGATGTACTTCTGGACCATGATCCGCTCGGAGGCAGTGTCATTGCCGCAGATGGAGCCGTTGGAATAGACGCCGTCAGGGGAAATACGGGTGAAATAGCCGGGGACGATGTTGTTGAAGCAGAAGCTCTGGGCATCAAAGACATGGTTGTAGACCACGTCCATGATGACGGAGATCCCGTTGTCATGGAGGCCCTTGACCATCTGCTTGAATTCTTTCACGCGAACTTCGCCATGGTAGGGATCGGTGGAGTAGGAACCCTCGGGAACATTGTAGTTGACGGGATCATAGCCCCAGTTGAACTGGTTGTCCTCCAGACGGGTCTCGTCCACGGAGGCGTAGTCATAGCTGGGCAGCAGGTGCAGGTGGGTGATGCCCAGGTTCTTCATGTGGTCAAGACCCGTGGGGACGCCGTTTGCGTTGGTGGTACCGGACTCGATCAGACCCAGGAACTTACCGGTATTGGCAATGCCGGAGCTGGGATCACTGGACAGGTCGCGAACGTGAAGTTCATAGATAATGGCGTCGGTAATGGTGCCGTCGTAGTGGGGATCGGTGTCATTTTCCCAGCCCTCGGGGTCGGTGGAATCCAGGTCGATGACCATGGCCCGCTGGCCGTTGACACCGGTGGTGCGGGCGTAGGGATCGCAGGCTTCCCGGGTGCCGCCGTCCACATCCACCTGATAGGTGTAGTAGACGCCGTTGAGGTCACCCTGGACGGTGGCGATCCAGGTGCCGTTTGCGTCAGCAGTCATCTCCACCTGCTGCAGCAGATCATCGGTACCGGCGGTGCCGGACTCGTAGAGATTGACCTTCACGGCAGTGGCAGTGGGCGCCCAGACCCGGAAGAAGGTGGAAGTCTCAGACCAGGTGGCGCCCAGGTCGTCGCCTTCATAATTGTATGCGGATTCGAATTCCGCGCTGGAGTACAGCTCGCTGTTGGCACCGGGATTGGGGTCGGTGGCGAAGACGATACCCGCCAGGCAGCTCAGCGCCATGACCAGCGCCAGAGCCAGTGCCACAATGCGGGTAAAGGTTTGTGTTTTCATAATTTTAGCCCTCTCCTTTTGTGTTGTTGATAGTAAAATCATACCATATTGGGCATCCTGTGTAAAGATAAAGTTTCGGGTGGTTTCGATAGAAAAAGACCGGTGAGAGCATCTCACCGGTCAAATAAATTGGGTTCTCTTGCAGGCAACGATGCAAAATCCGACAGTTCGGCGGTACGGATGGGGAGCGCCCCCAGGCAGCACAGTTCTTCCGCGCCCGGGCTGCCGTCAGCAAAGCAGTACACATCGCTCCATCCGGACCGCAGGTTCCGGGCGGTGCCGTCCCAGGTTCCGCCCATCCGGAAGCCTGTCTGTGCCACAAACACCCGCCACCCCAGGGCATGGATCACGCGGTTGCGGCGCAATGCCCGCTGGGCGGAGAAGGGTTCGCTGAAGCCGTCCTCGCTGAGATACAGCAGCTTCTCCCGGAGGGGCTTGCCTGCCAGCTCATCGGCCACCACACTGATCACCGCGCCGCCCGCCCCCAGACAGGCGTCCTGGGCAGTTCGATCGGCACCTCTAGCGTTGCCGGATACCAGGGCAAGGCCCTGGTTGGCTGCCTGTTTTCCCACTTCCGCAGCGAAGCAGCGGTTTTTGTCGTTTAATGCCCGGCTGCCCACCAGAGCCACCGCCGGGGCATCCAGGAGGGAAACCGCTCCCCTGGCCCACAGCACGGCAGGCGCATCCAGCCCCAGCCGCTGCCGCAGCAGTACCGGGTAATTGTCCGAAATCCGGGTAATGGGCACGCAGCCGGCCCGCTTTCCGTGGGACAGGTACGCATCCAGCCGCGCCTCTTCATCAAGCAGCGCCACGATCCGCCCTGCCATCTCACGGCCGTAACCCAGTTGGACCAGGTCACGCTCCGTCAGATCCCGGTCAGGATCGTCCAGTTCCATCTCCCGCCCCCGCTGGGCCAGGACACGAAGCTGCGCCCCGGTCAGGGGCTTTCGGTCCGGATCCCCCAGGTGGGAGGCCAGCAGCAGGAAGCCCCGCTCCGCCTGTCTCAACGGAAGCGCCGCTTGGGAGCCGGCGCAGGCTTGACGACCTCTTCCGTCAGGGTGCCGTCATCGCCCAGCACCATGGGCTTGATGGCGAAATTGCAGAACTTGCAGATCTCGTCCAGCTTGGCCTTCTCGGGGAAATTGCCCACGATGGACCAGGCCACGCCCTTGCGCTTGGCGCGGCCGGTACGGCCGATGCGGTGGACGTAATACTCATTTTCCTCGGGGATATCGAAGTTCACCACGCAGTCCACATCGTCCACGTCGATGCCCCGGGAGGCAACGTCGGTGGCGATCAGCACGGGCAGCCTGCCGTCCCGGTAGCGCTGCATGGTCTTCTCCCGCTGCCCCTGGCGGATGTCGCCGTGGATGCAGTCACAGTCCAGACCCGCCCGCTGGAACTCATCGGACAGGCGTTGGCACATATGCTTGGTGTTGCAGAAGATCATCACCCGCTCATAGCCCTGGCTGCGCAGGAGCCGCAGGGTAGTTTCCGCCTTTTCCAGGGGGGTGACGGTGAGGCAGTACTGGTCGATATCGGGGCGGTCCTCCTGTTTGGCCTCCACGGTGATCTCCACCTCGTCGCGCTGGTACATCCAGGAGACGGTCATGACCTCCTGGGAGATGGTGGCAGAGAACAGGCCCAGATTCTTGCGGTTCTTCACCTTTTCAATAATGCGGGTCACATCCTTGAAGAAGCCCATGTCCAGCATCCGGTCGGCTTCGTCCAGAACCACGGTCTTGATTTTATCCAGGCGGATGGTCTTGCGGTTATAGTGGTCCATCAGACGGCCGGGAGTCGCCACCACGATCTGGGGCTTCTTCTCCAGCTGGCGGATCTGGCCGCCGATGCCGGCGCCGCCGTAAAGGACCGCCACCCGGATGCCGTTATAGTAGGTCAGCAGGCCCCGCAGCTCGTCGCCGATCTGGATGGCCAGCTCCCGGGTGGGGGCCAGGATCAGACCCTGGACTTCCGGCAGCTCGGGGTCCACATGCTCGATCATGGGAATACCGAAGGCGAAGGTCTTGCCGGTGCCGGTGGGGGCTTTGGCGATGACGTCCTTCCACTCCATGAAGGGAGGAATCGCTTCCGCCTGGATGGTGGTGGGGTAACCCAGGCCCTTTTTCTCCAGGGCTTTGAGCATGGCGTCGCTCAGCCCCAGGTCCTGGAAAGTCAAATTCTTAGAATCCATATATTATTTCCTTTTTTCTCTTTACAATGTGATAGTTTTCCTATTCTATCAGCTTTTCTCCCATTTTGCAACTGGAATAAATGACAATTAAGATTTCCTTTGCAACGGTGGACAAACGGGGCGAAATATGTTATATTTTATGGTAATATGGTATGTCCAAAACGATAGTGGACAAAGGAGGACGAAAAATGGGCAAACTGATCGTGATCGAAGGCACCGACGGTTCCGGCAAATCCACCCAGTTCAGGCTTCTCACCGAACGGGTCGCCGCCGAAGGCCGCCGGTTTCAGAAACTGGTCTTCCCCCAGTACGCCGAGCCCAGCTCCGCGCTGATCCGCATGTATCTGGGCGGCGAATTCGGCACCGACCCTTCCGACGTCAATGCCTATGCCGCTTCCGCATTCTATGCCGTGGACCGCTACGCATCCTATAAGAAGGTGTGGGGCCAGTGGTACGAGCAGGGCGGCCTGGTGCTGTCCGACCGGTACACCACCTCCAATGCCGTCCACCAGGCCAGCAAGGAGCCGGAGGGAAAGCAGCGCGAATTCCTGAAGTGGCTCTACGAATTTGAATACGACAAATTGGGCCTGCCCCGCCCCGACCTGACCATCTACCTGGACGTCCCCACGGACTTCACCGAGCAGATGATGCGCGCCCGGGAGGCCGCCACCAATACAAAGGCTGACATCCACGAGCAGAACACGGCCTATCTTGCCACCTGCCGCCGGATGGGCAAGGCTGCCGCCGCCTTCTACGGCTGGACCGTCATCAACTGTGTCAGAGACGGTGCCATGCGTAGCATTGAAGATATCCACGAAGAAATCTACCGCCATGTAACGGCGTGTCTGGAGGAATAAATTATGGTATATATGCTGCTTGGAACCGGCTTCGAAGAAACTGAGGCCATCGCCCCCCTGGATCTGCTGCGCCGGGCAGGCGTGGAAGTGACCACCGTGGGTCTGAACGGTAAGATCATCAAAGGCAGCCACGGCATCGGCATCGAGGCCGACATCGAGATCGGCGAAATGGATCTGACCGACCTGGAAATGATCATTCTCCCCGGCGGTCTGGGCGGCGTAGCCTCCTGCCGGGCATGCCAGAGCGCCATGGACGCCCTGAAATTCGCCTGGGACAACGAAAAGTTTGTCGCCGCCATCTGCGCCGGTCCTACCGTGCTGGCTGATCTTGGCATCACCGCCGGCATGAACGCCACCTGCTACCCCGGCTGCGAGAGCGGCATGGGCAGCGCCATCATGATCGAGGACGCCGCCGTGGTCACTGATGAGAAGCTCATCACCGGCACCTCCGCCGGCTGCGCCGTTGCCTTCGGCCTGGCCCTGGTGGAGGCCCTGAAGGGTCCGGAGGAAGCCGACCGCATCGCCCAGCAGATCGTCATCCGCTAAAACTGTTTCTCAACCAAGCGGTTGTCCTTTGTTGAGAACACATCGCCAGACGGCGCTGTAAATTCTGATTTTTCGGAATGGAAAATGCCAGAATTACGTCTCATTATGATCTTCATACAAAAAGCCTCCATTCTGCGAATGAAACCTTTTTGTTGAAAATCAGTATGACAGGAGGAATATTATGAGTTACAAACCCAATCCCCAGGATGCCATGGACGACAGCCAGGTTTCCGAGGAGATCTCCGAATTTGTGGAGGACAGCTTTTTCAGCACCACCCCCCAGACCGGAAAATCCGATGTCCCCGCTGAAGAAATTCCCGTGGACGAAACGGATTTCCCTCTGGAAAGCTACACCCGCAAAGCACACGAAACATCCAGGCCCCGTACCACCCATAAGCGCCGTCCCAAGCGCAAGCGGGAATACCGCCTCTTCGGTCTGCCCCAGCTGCTGGCCACCGCCGTGTGGCTTGGTATGATCGTCGCCATCGGCGTGACCCTGGGCCGTGTGATGTGGGTCTGCGCCGCCGACGTGCTGGCCTTTGGCCGGGCGGACAGGGAAGTGTCCGTCACCATCACCAAGGAAGATACCATGGACTCCATCATCGAAAAGCTGGAAGCGAATGGCCTGATCCGCTATCCCTGGCTGTTCCAGCTTTACGCTGACCTGTCCAGCGCCGAAGAGGACATCGTTCCCGGCACCTTCACCCTGAACACCTCCTACGACTACCACGCCCTGGTCAACGAGATGTCCTCCAGCGCCAGCAAGCGCGAGGAGATCACCGTCCAGATCCCCGAGGGTTATTCCTGCCGCCAGATCTTCCAGCTGCTGGAAGACAAGGGCGTTGCCACAGTGGAGGAGCTGGAGGAATTCTCCGCCGAGGGCGACCTGGGTGAATTCTGGTTCCTGGAGGGCGTGGAGCGGGGCGACAAGTACTGCCTGGAAGGCTTCCTCTTCCCCGATACCTACAATTTCTACACCAGCGGCGGCGCCCAGCATGCCCTGCGCAAGCTGCTCAATGGCTTCGAAAACCAGTTCAGCCAGGATCTGCAGGATCAGCTCATCACCCTGAATGATCTGCTGGCCGAGAAGATGCGCGCAAACGGCAACTCCGATGAATATGTGGCAGAGCATATGTTCACCGTCCGGGAGGTCGTCACCGTGGCGTCCCTGATTGAAAAGGAAGCTGCCAACAATCTGGAAGGTGCCAACATCGCCTCCGTCATCTACAACCGTCTGTTCAGCTGGGGCGACACACCCCGGTATCTGAACATCGACGCCGCCATCGTCTACGCCCTGGACGGCAAGACGGACCTGACCACCGAGGACCTGCAGGTCGACAGCCCCTACAACACCTACACCAATACCGGCCTGACCCCCGGCCCCATTGCCAACCCGGGCATGGCTTCCATCAAGTCCGCCCTGAATCCCGCCGACACCGGCTACTTCTACTATGTGCTGAACCCCGAGACCGGCGAACACGTCTTCTCCAGAACCTACGACGAGCATGTGGCTGCGGGAGGTTAAGATGGGAAAACTTGAATTACTGAGCCCCGCGGGAGATATGGAACGGCTGAAAATGTCCGTTCTCTATGGCGCGGACGCCGTGTACCTGGCCGGCACCAGCTTCGGCATGCGTTCCTTCGCCGGCAATTTCACCCCCGAAGAACTGCCCGTAGCGGTGAAATATGCCCACGACCACGGCGTCAAGGTTCATGTCACCGTCAACACCATGCCCCGCAACGACGAAGTCGTCCATCTGCCCGCCTACATGGAGCAGCTGGATGACGCCGGTGTGGACGCCCTGATCCTGGCGGATCTGGGTGCCTTCACCCTGGCGGGCAAGTATGCCCCCCGCTGCCAGCGGCATATCTCCACCCAGCAGTCCATCGCCAATTACGAGTGCGCCCAGGCCTGGTACGATCTTGGCGCCCAGCGTGTGGTGCTGGCCCGGGAGTGCAGCCTGAAGGAAGTTGCCGAAATTCGCCGCAAGGTCTCCCCCGAGCTGGAGATCGAGACCTTCGGCCACGGTGCCATGTGCGTCAGCTACTCCGGCCGCTGCCTGCTGAGCAACTATATGACGGGCCGGGACTCCAACCGCGGCGCCTGCGCCCAGCCCTGCCGCTACCAGTACGCCCTGATGGAGGAAAAGCGCCCCGGCGAATACTTCCCCGTCTTCGAGGACGAGGGCGGTACCTACATCCTCAACTCCAAGGATATGTGCACCATTGACCACCTGAAGGATCTGATGGATGCGGGCATCGACTGCATCAAAATTGAGGGCCGCGCCAAGTCCGCCTACTATGCCGCCATCGTAACGGGTGCCTACCGTCACGTCATCGACGACATTGAGGCAGGCCGCCCTGTGGACAAGGTCTGGCGGGATGAGGTGGATCATGTGTCCCATCGCATCTACTCCACCGGCTTCTACTACGGCTACCCCGGCCAGTATACCGACAATTCCCGCTACATCCGGGAATGGCAGATCTGCGCCAAGGTGGAAAGCTGCGACGAGAACGGTCTTGCTCTGTGCAGCCTGAACAATAAGTTCAAGGCAGGCGACATGCTGGAATGTGTCGGGCCCGATACCCGCCCCTTTGAGGTGATTCCCCAGGTCATGACGGATCTGGAGGGCAATGCCCTGGAGGAGCCCCGGACGCCCCAGATGAAGTTCCACCTGCAGCTGCCCAAGGCAGTCCCCGCCCATTCCATCCTGAGAAGAAGCGTGGATCTGTCGGCAAAGTGACACTTTATCAAAATAAACAAAAATGCACCGAATCCCACGACGAAAGTCGTGGGATTCTCCGTTTTTCTCAGAAGTCCGTTTTTGTGCTTTCTGGACGCACATTTGTGTGCTATAATGATACAAAATGCAATCAGGAGGTGCTCTTCATGCGCATCGTCATCAAGATCGGCACCAGCACCCTGGCGCATCCCGCCGGGCTGCTGAACATCCGGCTGGTGGAAAGCCTGTGCAAGACCATCAGCGACATCCAGAACGCGGGCCATCAGGTAATCCTGGTGTCCTCCGGCGCCATCGGCATGGGCGTGGGCAAGCTGGGACTGCGCCAGCGTCCCACCGACATCCCCACCAAACAGGCGGCTGCCGCCGTGGGCCAGTGTGAGCTGATGTATACTTATGACAAGCTCTTCGGTGAATATAATCATACCGTGGCCCAGCTGCTCATCACCCGGGAGGACATCGAAAGTGAGGTCCGTCACCGGAACTTCTCCAACACCCTGAACCGTCTGCTGGAGCTGGGGGCACTGCCCATCATCAACGAGAATGATACCGTGGCCACCTCAGAAATCGTCATCGGCGACAACGACACCCTGGCCGCCCATGTGGCGGAGAGTATCAAAGCAGATCTTCTGATCCTTCTGTCGGATATCGACGGCCTGTACACTGCCGACCCTCACAAGAACCCGGACGCCAGACTGATCCCCGTCATCGAAACGCTGGACGAAAGTATCTTCGCCCTGGCGGGAGGCAGTTCCACCAAACAGGGCACCGGCGGCATGGTGACGAAGCTCCAGGCTGCTGCCATCTGTACCGCTGCGGGCTGCGATATGGTCATCGCCAACGGCTCCCGCCCCGACAATCTCTATGACATTCTCGATGGCAAGCCCATCGGCACCACTTTCAAAGGAGGCAAATTATGATCAACATGCTCACCCGGGCCAGGACCGCCAAGCTGGCCGTCGCCGCCCTTTCCACTGAAGCGAAGAACGCCGCACTGACGGCCATGGCAAACGCTCTGGTGGCCCACCAGGATGCCATCCTCGCCGCCAATAAGCTGGATCTGGACAACGCCCCCGCTTCTGTCTCCAAGGTCATGCTGGACCGCCTGATGCTGAACAAAGACCGCATCGCCGGCATGGCAAAGGGTATCCTGGATGTGGTGAACCTCCCTGATCCCGTGGGCAATGTTCTGGAGGAATACATCCGCCCTGATGGTCTCGTGATCCGCAAGACTTCTGTCCCCATGGGCGTCATCGCCATCATCTACGAGAGCCGTCCCAATGTCACCTCCGACGCCGCGGCTCTGGCCCTGAAATCCGGCAACGCCTGTGTCCTCCGGGGCGGTAAGGAAGCTTTCCGCTCCGCCAATGCCATTGTGGAGGCCCTGAAGGCCGGCCTGCGGTCCGTTGGTGTCACCGAAGACGCCGTCAACCTGGTCCAGGACACCTCCCGTGACTCCGCCAACGCCCTGATGACGGCAAACGGTTACATTGACCTGCTGATCCCCCGGGGCGGCGCGGGCCTCATCAACGCCTGCCTGAAAAACGCCACTGTCCCCTGCATCGCCACCGGCACCGGCATCTGCCACGTGTATGTGGAAAAGTCCGCCGACCTGTCCATGGCCCTGAACATCATCGAGAATGCCAAGTGCAGCCGTCCCAGCGTCTGCAACGCCGAGGAAGTGCTGCTGGTGGACAAGGACATCGCCAAGATGTTCCTGCCCCTGGTTTACGACCGTCTGGTGACCCGCCGGGAAGTGCCTGTCGAGCTGCGGCTGGATGAGTACGCCCAGAAGCTGATCCCCGGCACCCCCGCCGGCGAGAAGGACTTCGACACCGAATTCCTGGACTACATCCTGGCAGTCAAGTGTGTGGACGATGTCCACGAGGCCGTGGCCCACATCGCCGCCCACTCCACCGGCCACAGCGAGGCCATCATCTCCCGTAATGACGACGCCATCAACGCCTTCACCCTGGGCGTGGACAGCTCTTCCGTCTATGTCAACGCCTCCACCCGCTTCACCGACGGCGGCGAGTTCGGCCTGGGCTGCGAGATGGGTATTTCCACCCAGCGGCTCCACGCCCGTGGCCCCATGGGCCTGCGGGAGCTGACCACCTACAAGTACATCGTCCGCGGCAACGGCCACGTGAGGTAAGGTTATGAAATATGGATTCATCGGCTGCGGCAATATGGGCGGCGCCATCGCCAAGGCCCTGTCCAAAGCAACCTGCGACTTTGTGGTCTCCGACCGCTCCGGCAAGGCCAAATCTCTGGGTTTCCCCTATGGCGCTGCCGCAGAAGCTGCAAAAGCCGACCGGGTCTTCCTGGCGGTGAAGCCTCAGATGATGGCAGGCGTTCTGGCTGAATTGCAGCCCATTCTGGCCCAAAAGAAGCCTGTGCTGATCACCATGGCAGCAGGACTGACCATGGCGCAGATCGACGCCATGGCCGGCGGCGGCTTTCCCATCATCCGGCTCATGCCCAACACCCCCGTGGCGGTGGGCCAGGGACTGACGCTGTACTGCGCCAACGACCTGGTGGAGGAAGCCACCCTTGCAGATTTTCTGGCAGACATGGCCCATTCCGGCCGCATGGACGCCCTGGAAGAACGGCTTTTCGACGCAGCGGGCACCGTCTCCGGCTGCGGCCCCGCCTATGTGTACATGTTCATCGAGGCCATGGCTGACGGCGCTGTGGCCTGCGGTGTTCCCCGGGCCAAGGCCATGGAATACGCCGCCGCCACCCTGGCGGGCGCGGCGAACATGGTTCTGGAGTCCGGCAAGCACCCCGGCGCGCTGAAGGATGCGGTCTGCTCCCCCGGCGGCAGCACCATCGCCGGTGTCAAGGCTCTGGAAGACCGCGGCTTCCGGGGCACCGTTATGGAATGCATTATGGCGGCCTGTAAGCGGAATGCCGAATTAGGGAAATAAATTATCAATTATTGTGTCATTGCGAGCCAGTGTTCACACTGGCGTGGCAATCCCCTCCAGATTTCGGAAACTTGAAGGGGATTGCCACGTCGGCCTCCTCGCAATGACATTCTTTTTTTGCTTGACATACCTCGGGAATCTAGGTATAATAAGCATAGATAATCTAGGTATAAAGGAGGCGCCTCAAATGTCCTTTCACGATCTCTTTTTCAATTCACGGTTGGGATATCTGCTGCAGGTCATCCCCTGGATGCTGCTGGCCACCGGTGTTTTCTGGCTGCTGCGGGGCCAGTGGCTGAAGCGGCGGAGACTGTCCCGCGGCGGCCTGCTGCACGAAATGGGACTGCTGGTATTCACCTGCTACCTGTCCGGCCTGCTGGCTTTGGTCTGCACCCCGGCGAATTTCTGGAGCCGCCTCTGGTATTTCCTCTTTTACGGACGTGCCGGCGACGAAGGGGATCCCCTGTTCTCCGGCAGCTTCAACCTTGTACCGACCTTGCTGCGCTACCTCACCGGGGAATATACCGGCGGCAGCTGGATCCTCTTCATGTATGTGGGCAATACCTTGCTTTTTCTCCCCTTCGGCCTGCTGCTGCCCGCCGTCTGCAATGTCGGCCTGAATAAGACCCTGGGCCTTGCACTGATCCTGTCGCTGGGCATGGAGCTGTTTCAGCCCGTCGTGGGCCGCAGCTTTGACACCGACGATCTGATCACGAATCTCCTGGGCGCTCTGCTCGGATATCTGTTATTCTGCATTTGCAAATCCGTTTTCCAGAAAAGGAGGTAACCCCATGAAGATCGAAAAAAGTCTCCTCTCCGGCAGCACGCCTCTTCTGATCCTGTCGCTGCTGAAAAGTGAGGACATGTACGGCTACCAGATGGTGGCTGAACTGGCCAAACGCTCCGACAACACCTTCCAGCTGAAGGAGGGTACCCTCTATCCCCTGCTCCACACGCTGGAGAAGCAGGGCTGGGTCCGCTCCTACGCCAAGCTGACCCCCGGCGGCCGGGAACGGAAATATTACCGCCTGACGGACGAGGGTCTTGCTCAGCTGGAATACAAGGAAAAGGAGTGGCAGCTGTTCTCCGCCAAGGTCAACGCCGTTCTCGGCTTCTTCCCGGCCTGAGGAGGTGTGTCATGGACAGCTGGAAATTCAAAAATTGGTGCGACGCCGCTGTGGACCGGATCATCTTCCCACCGGACCGGGAAGCCGTCCATCAGGAGCTGCTGAACCACCTGTACGACCATTATGACGATCTGGTGGAACAGGGCGTGGATCGGGAAACTGCCCAGACGATGGCCCTGGCTGCCATGGGCAGCGCAGCGGAGATCGCCCCCCAGTTGGCCGCCATCCACCGCCCCTTCTGGGGGTATTTGCTGCGAGCCACCCAGGTGCTGCTGGTACTGATCCTCACCGTTGCCGCCGTTGCTGCATCTGTTCAGCTTCTGCGGACAAGTTATTACGACCCTTCCGATTCCGTCGGCCTGCAGCCCTTTGACGAGACGCTGGCCTACCGGGATTTCGGCACCTATGAGCGGGTGTTCTACGCGCAGCCCGGGGTGACCGCCCGTTCCGATGGCTATGTCTTCACCCTGACCAAGGCGGCAGTATGGCACCGGAACAAAAACGACCCTGCCACAGCATACAAGGATCCGGATACCCTGTATTTTCAGATGAAGGTCTTCAATCCCCGCCCCTGGGCGGAGTTCACAGATATTGGCCTGTGGATCTGGGCCGAGGACAGCCTGGGCAACACCTACGACTGCTACCACGAGGGTCTCATCAACTACGCCCCCTATATTTCCGGAAATTACTATCATACCGGTCCCCAGACCTACACCTACGATATGTGGATCGCGGACTACCACTCCCAGGAGGCTGAATGGATCGAATTCCACTACGACCGCTCCGGCCGGGATCTGGTGTGGCGGCTGGACCTGACAGGAGGTGACGCAGCATGAAGCAGCTGAAGCGTTTCTGGCTGAATATTCCCCGGAAAATGCGGGTATTTGCCAATCTTCTGGCTATCCTTCTGGGCGTCTTCATCGTGTATATTCTGATGGAATGTCCCGCCTTCACCCCGGAGCAGAAATTCCGCCGGATGGAAAAGGCGGAGCTGGTGGGTCCCGCTCAAATCCTGCACATCATGGATGTGGAAATGCTGGGTTATGACCATCTGCTGCTGGCCGACGACGGCGAAGCAGTGATCCTCTACAGTTTCAGCGACAATCTCTGGGATCAGGGGCGGCTGATCTACCGGGAGAAAAAAGATCCCGTTACCGTGCTGGCGGCCCCCAATTCCGGTATGATACTGGATTACGCCGATGTCATCGACCTGCCGGTGTTTGTGTTCCACGATCATTCCAATGCCGTACGGGCGGAGCTGGAGCTGGAATTTGGCGAAGGGCTGGACTATGCCCAGGTGAACTGGCAGCAGAACGATGTTGTGATCGAAACCAGTTATGAGAAGACCTGGCATCTGGAATCCACAGAGAACCACAGCAGCGTGTTTGTATTCAATCTCCATGCGGAGCCTGACGGCAAACTGGAAGAACAATACGGTATCGAGCTGTGGCGACCTCTGGGCAGCGAAGGCGTCGCCCTGGAGATCTTCTCCGACATGACGGAAAGATCCCAGGCCTATTACGCCTACTACATTCCCGCCACGGTGCGGCTTTACGACTGGAGCGACCGGCTCATTGCAGAGGAGCACCTGACCATCCGCTCCCTGGGCGGCGAACGTTACGCCCAGGGCGAAGGAATTGAATAACGAAAAAGCTCCGCCGAAATCGGCGGAGCTTCTTATCTTTGCTTATTCCTCTTCGGCGGGCTCGTCGGGTTCCTTCACCAGGCCTGCCACATCGGAAACAGGCAGCGCGAAGGCGATGCCCTTGGCCTTCTTGGACATGCCCATCTGCTGGTAGATGGCGTTGAGAACGTTGTCGCGGATGTTCTTCTCCACCACCATCATCAGAATTTCCTTTTCAGTATGCAGGGTGATGCCGAAGAAGGCAGCAGCCTCCTGGTTGGCAACGCCGCGGGCGTTGAGGATGGTGCCGCCACGGACGCCCTGCTCCTTCGCCACTTCCATCACATCTTCGGCATAGCCGGAGTCAACGATGGCTAAAATCACCTCATGGTTGTTGGTCGTCATGGTTTCATTCTCCTCTCTTCATACGGTTGTTGCTCATAAACTGATACAGGTTGACGCCGATGATACTGCTGAGCGGAATGGCGAATGCCACGCCCTTGCCGTTTCGGACGGTCTCAAACTTGGTTTCCAGGGTATTCATGATCTCGCTCACCCGATCCTCACGGGCCACGCTCAGGATCACGGCTTTTTCAGGATTCAGGCCCAGCAGGTCAACAAGTTCGCTGCTTGCGGTACCCTGGCCGGAAAGGAGCATCTGGCAGTTGACTTCGAAGCCGCCGATGACGTCCATGTAGAATTCAGCCTTCGGACGATCCACTACGGTCACGATCATCTTCAGCTTCTTCAGCACAAGCTTGGTATTCTTTTCATTCTTAGCCATAGCGCACCCTCCTTTACATAAAGTTGATGATCCGCTGGTCGTCTTCGTCCAGGATCCGCTTCATGGCCCGATGTTCCGCGATCTTGTCCGCCACGATGGCCCGGAAGCCCAGCAGCTGGATGGTGATCAGGGGGGTCATGGCAACCAGCGCCACCACGCCGAAGCCGTCGCGCAGCACAGCCTCGCTGCCCTGCAGCGTCACACAGGCGCCCAGAGCCAGGGGCAGGATGAAGCCGGAGGTCATGGGGCCGCTGGCCACACCGCCGGAGTCGAAGGCGATGGCGGTGTAAACGGGAGGCACAAACAGGCTCAGGGCCAGGGAAATGAAATAGCCGGGGATCACATAGTAGACCAGGTTGAAATCATAGACGATGCGGATCATGCTCAGGGCGATGGACGCACCAACGCCGATGCACAGGCCCATCATCATGGACTTCTTGCTGATCAGACCGCCGGTGACCTCCTCCACCTGCTTGTTGAGCACGTGGATGGCAGGCTCGGCCAGCACCGTCAGCACGCCCACAAACAGACCGAAGACGATGAGGAATCGCTCATCGAAGGCGGCGATGGAGGCGCCCAGCTTGTAGCCGATGGGCATGAAGCCCACGTTAACGCCGGTGAGGAATATCACCAGGCCGATGTAAGTAAAGATGACGCCCACGGCGATGCGCTTCAGGCGCTTGGCGGGCAGCTTCAGGAACGCAAACTGACAGATCAGGAAAAACACCACGATCAGGCCCAGGGCGATGATGACTTCCTTGGCCGTATGGCCCAGGGTGTGCAGGTAAGTGCCCAGGATGTCGGGGTTCACATCATAATTGGGGACCTCGTAGGTCAGATTGTTACTGGAGAAGATACCCAGCACCAGCACAGCCATGATGGGGCCGACAGAGCACAGTGCCACCAGACCGAAGCTGTTTTCCTTGTTTCTCCGATCACCCAGGACGCTGGAGATACCGACGCCCAGGGCCATGATGAAGGGCACCGTGATGGGGCCGGTGGTCACGCCGCCGGAGTCGAACGCCATAGGCAGCAGGGGCAGATTGCCGTTGACCGCCAGCAGCAGCGCCAGGGCGAACAGCAGCATGTAGAAGAGCATCAGAATGGTTCCCAGGCTCTTCTTGAAAACGATCTTCAGGATCGCCACCACCAGGAATGCGCCAACGCCCAGTCCCACGGTATAGATCAGCAGGGTGCCGTTCATAACCGCGCTGACCTGATTGGCCAGCACCTGCAGGTCCGGCTCCGCCACCGTGATCAGCATGCCCAGCACAAAGCACACCGTCAGCAGCAGGCCCAGCTTGCGCTGCCTGGACAGGCCGGAGCCCACATGGGTTCCCATGGGTGTCATGGCCAGATCCGCGCCCAGGCTGAACATGCCGATGCCCAGCACCAGCATGACAGCGCCCACTGTAAACGTGATCAGTTCAGCGGTGGAAAAATCAAACAGGGGCGTCAGCGACATGACGTAGACGATGACCGTAATGGGCAGCGTAGAGACCAGCGCTTCCATGATCTTCGCTTTCAGTTCTCTCAAAATCCATCACCTTCCTTAAATTGTTGCAGATTCTTATATATTGTACCATAAAATTAACATTCTGCCAACACCCAAAACAGAGTTGTTTCGGTTTGTTTCGCACCCTTGCAATTTTTATTATATACTCTTATAATAAACGCAAACGAAACCAGGAAAGGATGATGTTATGAAACTGCTCATCGTGCGCCACGGCGACCCGGATTACGCCATCGACTCTTTGACCGAAACCGGCTGGATCGAGGCGGAGCTGCTGTCGCAGCGGCTGACCAGGCTGGATGTAAAGGCCTTCTACTGTTCCCCTCTGGGCCGGGCCAGGGCCACTGCCAAACCCACCCTGGAAAAACTGGGCCGGGAAGCCATCATCTGCCCCTGGCTCCGGGAATTCGCCCCCAAGGTGGTCAAGCCCACCAAGACCGGCGTTGCCTGGGACTGGCTGCCCCAGGACTGGACGGTGCGGGATTATTTCTTCCACAAGGACCGGTGGATGGAAGCGCCGGAATTCCGGGAAGCAGGGGTACCCGAAGCCTACAAATGGGTCTGCGGCGAGCTGGATGCCCTCATTGCCCGCCACGGCTACCGCCGGGAGGGTAACCTCTATCGGGCGGAAAATCCCAACATGGACACCATCGTACTGGTGTGCCATTTCGGTCTGGAATCCGTGCTGCTGAGCCATCTGCTGAATTGCAGCCCCATGATTTTCTGGCACGGCGCCTGCGCTGCCCCCACCTCCGTCACCACCCTCATCACCGAGGAGCGCCGGGAGGGTATCGCTTATTTCCGCATGGGTGCATTCGGAGATACCTCTCATCTCTATGCCGCCGGCCGGCAGCCCTCCTTCTCCGCCCGGTTCTGCGAGATGTATACCAACGAAGACGAGCGGCATGACTGATATGAGCTATATCATTGGCCAGGCCCTGGGGGCCCTTTCCACCCTCTGTGCCGTTTTTCGCCCCTTCTGCAAAAAGAAATGGCAGATCCTGATGCTCAATGCCGCCATCAATCTGCTGGTGGCTTCCAATTATATCCTGATCGGCCGTTTCGGCTCCGCGTCGGTGCTTTGTCTGCTTGCCATTGTCCAGTCCGTGGTGGGTGCCATCCACGACCGCCGGGGCACCCGGCCACCCAAGTGGGAGATTGTTCTGTTCACCGTGCTCTATGTGACGGTGGGACTGCTGGGCATCGTCACCGCACCGGCATTCGTCCTCGAATTCAGCGCCGCAAACGCGCTGGAGCTGATGCCCATTGCGGGCTCCATGCTGATGATGGCTGCCCTCTTCGCCCCGGAGCCCCAGACAATCCGGAAATTCCTCCTCGCCAACAGCCTGATCTGGGTCACCTATGCCATCTTACAGGGCTCCTCCACCTTCATGACCAATGCGGTATCCGGCATGGCTTCCGCCGCGGCGCTGTGGAAATACCGAAAGCAATCATAATCGTCAAAAGGCCACCATCCGTTCGGATGGTGGCCTTTCTTTTTACTTGATCACTCTGACCCGGAGGACGCCCTTGATCTTCTTCAGATCCTCCACCACTTCCTCGGAGGTGGGCTGGTCGATATCCAGCAGGGTGTAGGCGAATTCCCCCTTGCTGGCATTGCGCAGCTCGGCGATGTTGATATTATCCTCAGCCACCGTGGAGGTGAACTGGCCCAGGGAGTTGGGGATATTCTTATGCAGGATGGCAATACGGCCGGCGGTGCGGCAGACGCCCATATCGCAGTTGGGATAGTTGACGGAATTGACGATGTTGCCGTTTTCCAGGTAGTTCATCACCTGCTTGACGGCCATCTTGGCGCAGTTGTCCTCGCTCTCCTCAGTGGAGGCGCCCAGGTGGGGAATGGCGATGCAGCCGGGCATATTGGCAGTCTTTTCATTGGGGAAATCGGTGACGTAACGGCGGATCTTGCCGGTGCGCAGGGCATTGGCCATGGCCTCGTCATCCACCAGGGCGTCCCGGGCGAAGTTCAGGACGATGGCGCCGTCCTTCATCCGGGCAATGGCCTCGGCATTGATCATCTGCCTGGTATCGGGCAGCAGGGGCACATGGATGGAGATAATATCGCACTTTTCGTAGATCTCCTCCCGGGTCTTGACCCGGACGATGTGGTGGTCCAGATGCCAGGCGGCCTCAATGGAAATGAAGGGGTCGCAGCCGTAGACCTCCATGCCCAGACGGCGGGCGGCGTTGGCCAGAGGTCCGCCGATGGCGCCCAGACCAATGACGCCCAGGCGCTTGTGGGCGATCTCCATGCCGGCGAACTGGCTCTTGCCCTTCTCCACCAGCTTGCTCACCTCGGAGCTGCCCTTGATGGTCTGCACCCAGTTGATGCCGCCCACCACATCACGGCAGGCCAGCAGCATACCGCACAGGGCCAGCTCCATGACGCCGTTGGCGTTGGCGCCGGGGGTGTTGAAGACCACGATGCCCTGGTCGGCACAGCTGGTCAGGGGGATATTGTTGACGCCTGCGCCGGCACGGGCCACGGCCAGCAGGTTCTCCGGCAGCTCCATGTCGTGCATATTGGCGCTGCGGACCAGGACTGCGTCGGCCTGGTGAATGTCGTCGGTGGCGTTATATTTCTCCGTCCAGAGTTCGGTACCCTTGGGGGAGATCTTATTCAGATAATGAACGTGATGCATAGTGATGTCCTCTCAGTTATTCTTCTCAAATTCTTCCATGAAGGCAACCAGCTTTTCCACGCCCTCAATGGGCATGGCGTTGTAGATGGAAGCGCGCATACCGCCGACGGAGCGGTGCCCCTTCAGGTTGACGAAGCCGGCAGCTTCCGCTTCCTTGACGAACTTGGCGTCCAGATCCTTGTCACCGGTGACAAAGGGAACGTTCATCAGGGAGCGGTCCTCCTTGCGGACGGTGCCCTTGAAGAGCTTGCTGCGGTCCAGAAAATCATACAGGATCGCGGCCTTCTTCTCATTATATTCCTTCATGGCTTCCAGGCCGCCCTGGCGCTTGAGCCACTTGAAGACCTTGCCGCAGATATAGATGCCGTAGGCAGGGGGCGTATTGTACATGGAGCCGTTGTCGGCGTGGGTTTTATACTTGAGCATGGTGGGGGTACCAGGCAGGGTGTCCTCGGTGATCAGATCCTCCCGGATGATGACGATGACCACACCGGCGGGGCCGATATTCTTCTGGACGCCGCCGTAGATGATGCCGTACCGGCTGACATCCACAGGCTCGGAAAGGAAGCAGCTGGACACGTCAGAAACCAGCAGCTTACCCTTTGTATCGGGCAGATTATGGAACTTGGTGCCATAGATGGTGTTGTTCTCGCAGATGTAGACGTAATCGGCATCCCCGCTGATGGGAAGGTCAGTGCAGT
Organism: Oscillospiraceae bacterium; assembly: GCA_017465745.1. Classification (GTDB taxonomy): domain Bacteria; phylum Bacillota; class Clostridia; order Oscillospirales; family Oscillospiraceae; genus Faecousia. The sequence goes on along the minus strand of JAFTVM010000088.1, from coordinate 1,993 downwards.
CGGGGATGTAGCTGAAGGTACCATCCTCAGAGGAAGCAATGGCGTTGGCCTTGCCATACAACTGGGCTTCCTTCCAGGCCTTCTTGGCCCACTGGCCGGTGATAATGTAATCGGCTACCTTGTTCTTCATCAGGTTCATGGGCACCATGGCAAACTGCTGGTGTGCGCCGCCCTGGAGAAACAGAACCTTGTAGTTATCGGGGATGCGCATCAGCTCCCGCAGATCTGCCTCGGCCTCGTCGATGATGCGCTGGTAGGCCTTGGAGCGGTGGCTCATCTCCATGACGGACATGCCGGTGCCCTGGTAATCGAGCATCTCGGCGGCGGCTTCTTTCAGAACCTCTTCAGGCAGGACAGCGGGTCCTGCGGAAAAATTATAAACTCTGGACATTTCTTAACTCTCCAATTCTCAAATCTTATTTCGCCAGGAACCGCTCCATCAGCTTGTGGCCCTCAGACTCGTAATTGCCGGTGGCAACGGCTTCTTTTTCATTGTAATGGGCGATCTTCCGCATCTGGCGGGTGCTGTCGTAGATGATATAGGGCACCGGGTCGGAGGTGTGGGTACGGCAGCGGATGGGGGTGGGATGGTCGGGGGTAATCAGCATCCGGTAATCTTCGCCGGATGCATCCATGGCATCCTTGACCCGCTTAATAAGGCGGCTGTCCAGGAATTCGATGGATTGGATCTTGTGGTCGATGCTGCCCTGGTGGCCCATCTCATCAGGCCCCTCCACATGAATGTAGACGAAGTCCTTGCCGTCTTCCAGCAGGGCTTTCACGGCGGCATCCGCCTTGCCCTCATAGTTGGTCTCCAGCGAGCCGGTGGCGCCGTCGACATTGATGACGCTCATGCCCGCGCCCACAGCGATGCCCTTCAGGAGGTCAACGGCGGAGATCATGGCCCCGTCCATGCCGGTCTTTTCCTTGAAGGACCCCAGGCCGGGCTTGGTTCCCGCACCCCAGAACCAGAGGGAATTGGCCTTATTCTTCCCTTCCGCAGCGCGCTGCAGGTTCAGAGGATGGTTATTCAGCAGATCAAAGCTCTTTTCCACCATGGCCCGCAGCTTTTCATTTTCGGGAAGATATGCGCCGATGACCTCGCCCAGATGGTCATGGGGCGGGATCAGCTCCACCACCTCACCCTGATCCCAGACGGTGATGTGACGGTAGCTGGTGCCGGTGTAGAAGGAGAACTCCTCATTGTTGAAGGCTTCCCGGATGGTATCCATCAGGATATCGGCGTCAGCGGTGGATATCTCACCGGAGCTGTGGTCGAGGATGGTCTTTTCGGCATAGGGCTCTCCTTCCGTCACGGTGACGATGTTGCAGCGGAACACCACGTCGGTGTCCTTCATGGCAACACCCACGCTGAGGGCTTCCAGGGGAGATCGGCCGGAATAATTTTTCTCAGGATCATAGCCCAGCACTGACAGATTCGCCACATCGCTGCCGGGCTTCATGGATGCGGGAACCATGGACACGGTACCCATATGGCCCTTTGACGCAAGCTCATCCATGATCGGAGTGGCAGCTGCTTCCAGGGTCGTCTTTCCGTCCAGCGCCTCCAGGGGCTCACCGGCCATGCCGTCGCCCAGGATCACAATATACTTCATATCTTGGCCTCCCTCGTGCAGTCCGCCTCTGGCAGACATTTGTTTCTATATATGGTATCATTTTTCACCCGGAATTACAATATGCTTTTCGCACAATTCTTGCCCCCCGAATCGACGAAAGATAGGTAAAAAAACAAGCCCGCCGGGCATACCGGAGAGCTTGACGCAGAGAAACCCCCCGGCAGCCAGGGCTGCCGGGGGGCGATTGGTTCAGCTGTATGTTCTCAGGCAGTCAGAACGCTTACATGGACATGAAAGCGTAACGGAACAGGAACATCAGAGCGACGATCAGGCACAGAGGCTTGATTTCCTTGAACTTGCCGGTCAGAGCCTTCAGCAGGCAGTGGGTGATCAGGCCGAATGCGACACCGTTGGCG
>JAFTVM010000055.1 GCA_017465745.1 Oscillospiraceae bacterium | reverse complement strand
GGGACGGGTCGCCCGTCCCGGCGGTAAAACCTGGCGAATTGACATTTGTATCGGCGAATTCGTAATCGGAAGGTTCACGGGACGGGGAACCCGTCCCCTACATTGGTGTACCATATCGGAACGATAAACTACAATTTGAACGCTGCCGATTGACAACGCACTGTAAATCTGTTACACTATACTTAACCTAAAAGTTAAATGAAAGAGGTGATCCACATGGGCTTTCAGGAGGTGATGAAGGCGTTATCTGACCCCACCCGGCGGGAGATATTGAATATGCTCAAGTCCGGCGCCATGGCGGCTACCCAGATCGCGGACCGCTTCGATACGTCCGGCGCGGCGGTGAGCAAGCACCTGGCGATCCTGCGGGAGGCGGAGCTGGTGCGCACCCGGCGGGAAGGGAAGTATATCTATTATGAGCTGACAGCGTCAGTCCTGGAAGAGGTCATGCTGTGGCTGCAGGGTCTGAAGGAGGAATCAAAATGAAAAAAGCGTACAAATGGACCATTGCCCTGATTCTCCTGGGCTTTGTGCTGACGGGCATCTTTCTGACCATCGCGCCGGATCAGATACCCGCTCACTATAATATCCGCGGGGAAGTTGACCGCTGGGGCAGCAAATATGAATTTCTGGTGATGCCGGTGATCAATCTGCTCTTCGGCATCTTCATGGCCTGGCTGGCCAGGTTCGAGGGGAAGAAGGGCCGGGATATGAACGAGCGGATCGTCAGTACCATGAACAACTGGATCCTGGTGCTGTTCAACGGGCTGTGGCTGCTGTTCATGTGGAAGGCTGCGGATGCCAGGGATCCGGGCGGCGATCTGGGGGATCTGACCACGAAGATCTTCCTGATGCTGATGATGGCATCCTTCATTCCCATGGGCAACATCATGCCGAAGGCCCAGCGCAACAGTGCCTTCGGCCTGCGCACCAAATGGAGCACCGCCAATGACCACTGCTGGCAGCAGAGCCAGCGCATCGGCGGCTATATCATGGTGGCCACGGGTTTTGTGGGCGTGATCTTCACGGCAGTGCTGCCTGCCGCCTGGGGCGGGTATGCCATGCTTGCCCTGATTATCGTCATGGCCATCGGCTCCACCTGGGCTAGCTACCGGATCTATATGAGGAGCCAGGTTCAGTAAAGGGAGAGGTTTTATGAAAGAATTTGTGAGGAAATATTGGAAAGCTTTGCTGTTTTTCACAGTTATGGGCCTCTTCGGCGGATTCTGTGTGGGAGTCTTTATGATGGACAGCTACCCGGCTGAAATTCAGCAGGAGATTCTGGCCCAGGGCGTTACAAGACCCTTGTTTGGCGTTGTATCTGCCCTCCAGTCCGCCGCCTATGGGCTGATTCTGGGCGCTGTCGGTATCTGGCTTGCCAAAAAGGTGGGCTTGTGGAAGGATGAAACCAATTTCGAGAAGAAGCCCGTGGTGGCCGCAGTTATCGTGTCCGTCATCGGCGGCATGGCCATGATCTTGCTGGATGTGTTTTTCTTCGGCAATTACTCCGACGCCATCCGGGATTCCTACCTGGTGAAGCCCACGCCGATATTCATTCTGGGCAGCGTGACTTACGGCGCAGTCATCGAGGAAGTCATGCTGCGGCTGTTCCTGATGTCCGGTGTTGCCTTTCTGCTGCACCTGATTATCGAAAGAGGGAAGAAGGAGACATCTTCTGCCGTTCTGATCGTTGCAAATATCATCTCTGCCGCCCTCTTCGCCGCGGGTCATCTGCCTGCCACGGCGATGCTGATGGGCCTGTCGCCCATGATCCTGCTGCGATGCTTCCTGCTCAACGGCGGCATCGGCCTGCTGTTCGGCTGGCTCTACCGCAGATACGGCCTGCGCTACGCCATGCTTGCCCACGGCGGCTGCCATATCGTGTCGAAAGCCATCTGGATTCTGTTCCTGTAACAAAAAAGCACCGCTCTTCTGAGCGGTGCTTTTTTAATGCGACGCGGGTCTGTAAGCCGGGTTCTGTCTTGACAGCCATCTATCTAGCCCTGCGATTGCTCGCAGGATCAAGCCGCCTCCCTGGGACGGCCGGGTCAGCCTGTATGTCCCTCCACGGCGTTGCTCCCTTTCGGAAGCAGCGGCGGTATATCTCTGTTGCACTTGTCCTGGGGTCACCCCCGGCGGGCGTTACCCGTTATCCTTACCCTGTGGAGCCCGGACTTTCCTCATCTGGGGCCTTTCGGCGCCCATCCGCGGCTGTCCGACCTGGTCGCGGAAATATTGTACAGCAAAGCTTTCAAAAAGTCAAATGTCTTGCAAATTCTTTTCTGACAGGCTATACTATAAAATAGGTAATTATGAATCCAACCATGAAATGAGGAATATATATGATTTCTGCATTTGACAAATATTTCACTTCCCTGGCCGGGAAGAAGATCGCCGTGCTGGGTCTGGGCGTCAGCAACCGGCCCCTGGTGCGGCTGCTGCTGGAGTTTGGCTGCGACGTCACCGGTTGTGACAAGACCCCCCGGGAGAAGCTGGATCAGGAAGTCCTGGATCTGGAAGCTTCCGGCTGCAAGCTGAGCCTGGGCGACACCTATCTGGACGGCATCCAGGCGGACCTGGTGTTCCGTACCCCCGGTATGCACCCCGGCAACCCCGCCATTGTGGCGCTGGCCCAGAAGGGGGCGGAGATCACCTCCGAGATGGAAGTTTTCTTCGAGGTCTGTCCCTGCACCCGCATCGCCGTCACCGGCTCCGACGGCAAGACCACCACCACCACCCTGGTCTCCGAGATGCTGAAGGCTGAGGGGAAAACCGTCTGGCTGGGCGGTAACATCGGCACGCCTCTGCTGCCCCTGGTGCGGGAAATGAAGGAAACTGACTTCGCCGTGGTGGAGCTCAGCTCTTTCCAGCTCATGGACATGAAGCGCAGCCCCCACATCGCCCTCATCACCAACCTGGCACCCAACCATCTGGATGTCCACAAGGATATGGAGGAGTATGTGGAGGCCAAAAAGAATATCTACCGCTTCCAGAACGAGGCCGACCTGCTGGTCATCAACGCCGACAACGCCATCACCGCTCCTCTGGCCGGCCCCGGTACCACCAAGGCATTCTCCCGCCAGGGCAAGGATGTCTGCGTCCGGCTGGAAAACGGCGTCATCTACCGAAACGGCGAAGCCGTCCTGAACAAGGCCGACATTCTGCTGCCCGGCGAACACAACGTGGAAAACTACATGGCTGCCATCACCGTGGTGGAGGGCCTGGTGTCCGACGAAACCATCCGTCATGTGGCAAAGAACTTCGGCGGCGTGGAGCACCGCATTGAGCTGGTGCGCGTCAAGGACGGCGTCCGGTTCTACAATGACTCCATCGCATCCAGCCCCAGCCGCACCATCGCAGGTCTGCTGAGCTTCCCCGGGAAGGTCATTCTGATTGCAGGCGGCTACGACAAGCATATCCCCTATGACGTGCTGGGCCCCGTGGTCTGCGACCATGTCAAGAAGCTCTTCCTGGGCGGCGCTACCGGCCCCCAGATCCGCGCCGCTGTGGAGAATGCCCCCAATTACAAGCCCGGTTGCCCCGAAATTACCGACTGCGCTGATTTCGACGCCGCTGTCTGCGCCGCAGCTGCTGCAGCAGCTGATGGCGACGTGGTGCTCATGAGCCCCGCCAGCGCCGCCTTTGACCAGTTCAAGAATTTCATGGTGCGCGGCGAACACTACAAGAAGATGATCAGGGAGCTGTAATATGAATCTTTCACCCATTACCAATGCCATGCGCAAGCACCTGCCCCTGGGCTACTGCGGCGCGGTCATCGTGGCCGCCGGCAACGCCTCCCGCATGGGCGGCATCGACAAGGTTATGGCGGAGCTGGACGGTGAACCCATGATCGTCCGCACCGTCCGGGCCTTCCAGGAGGCCATCGCCATCAAGGAGATCGTCATCGTCACCCGTCAGGATCTGATCGATCCCATCCACCGGCTCACCGCCGGTTTCGACAAGGTCAAGAGCGTGGTCTGCGGCGGCTCCAGCCGCCAGGAATCCGTGGAACTGGGCCTGGATGCCCTGTCGAAGCAGTGCAAGCTGGCCGCCATTCAGGACGGCGCCCGTCCCCTGATCTCCCAGGCGGTCATCGACCGCACCGTCCGGGCCGCCCACACTTATTCCGCCGCCGCTCCCGCCATTCCCGTCAAGGACACCATCAAGGTGGTCAGGGGCGGCATCGTGGACCACACCCCCGACCGGGCCACCCTGCGGGCCATCCAGACCCCCCAGGTCTTTGACTGTCAGCTGCTGCGGGCTGCCCTGAAGAAGGCCCGCATCGAGGAACTGGCCGTCACCGACGACTGCTCCGCTGTAGAGCTGATGGGCATGTCCGTCAAGATCGTCGAGGGCGACGAGCGCAATATCAAGGTCACCACGCCCCTGGACCTGGCCATCGCAAAACTGCTGCTGGAGGAAGAAAAATGAGAATCGGACACGGTTATGACGTCCACCGCCTGGTTCCCGGCCGGGACCTGATCATCGGCGGTGTGAAGATCGAATACGAGCTGGGCCTGGACGGTCATTCCGACGCGGATGTGCTGCTCCACGCCGTTATGGATTCCCTGCTGGGCGCCGCCGCCCTGCGGGATATCGGCTACCATTTCCCGGATACGGATATGCGCTACAAGGGCGCGGATTCCCGGATGCTGCTGCGGGTGGTGGGCGAGAAGATCGCCGCCGCGGGTTATAAAGTGGGCAATATCGATGTCACCATGATCGCCCAGAAGCCCAAGCTGAAGCCCCATATCCCGGCGATGATGGAAAATATCGCCGCAGATCTTGGCATCGAACTGGGCCGGGTCAACGTAAAAGCAACCACGGAAGAGAAGCTTGGCTTCACCGGCGAAGGCCTGGGTATGTCCTGCCACGCCGTATGCCTGCTGGAGGAAATGTAAATGGAACTGAAAATCGGTGAATCCAAAACGTTCAAGCTGCCCTTCTGGCTGAAGGCCATCGATGTGGCCTGCGAAAAGAGCGGTCTGCGCCTGGAGCGCAAGTCCGGCAACGCCATCCTGTATATCAACAACGGCAGCCGCTTCAACACCTACGCCGGCGTCCCTCTGGGCCCCGTCAAGACCCTGAATGAGGTGGGCTTTACCGCCAAGGCCCACTCCCGCACCCGGATGCTCTTCAACGTAGGTGCGGTGCGCTTCGTCATCGACTACGCCGCCAAGAAGGTCTCCACCAATCTGGTGGGCCTGCGGGTGGGCGGCTCCAAGGAGTGGGGCGACCATGTCCAGGCCCCCTGGCGGGCAGAGTACCAGACCCTCTTCGGTCTGCCCATGCCCCCCATGGAGATGGACAAGGCCACCGCGAAGCTCTTCTGGCAGTGGTTCAACGTCAACGAAGCCGACATCATCAAGATGGTGAACGGCGACAAGAAGCAGAATAAGTCCATTTTCCAGCAGATCGACCTGTGGCTGTGCCCCGTGTTCCCCTACGCCAAGGTCTCCGAGGTGGATTTTGATGTGAAGTGCGGCGACGGCAACAACACCTTCATCTTCCGTCCCCGGGGCAACGCCCAGCTCCTGGCGGACGCCCAGGCATTCTGCGACGAAATGCCCGAAAACATGGCAAAGCGCTGGGAATTCGTGGTGGAGGAATAACATTACAAAATAAAAGCGGCATGGTTTGAAACCATGCCGCTTTTGCTATGTAAATCAGCGCTTGATGTCGAAATTCATGTTCATGATGGCCTTGATGGCGTCGGCGTTGTCGGTGATGTTGGCGTCGCCGTGGATGGTGTGCTTGATGACGGAGCTTGCCACGGCGAAATTGATCATGTCCATGGGCTTGTAATTGTGGATCATGGCGTAGATCAGGCCGCTGGCGAAGGCGTCGCCGCCGCCGACCCGGTCGAGGATGTTGAAGGTGAAGAGCTTGCTCTCGAAGGTGTGGCCGTTGTACCACATATAGGCCTTCAGGGAGTTCTGGGAGCCGGAATGGGCATAGCGCACATGGCGGGCGATGCACTTGATGTTGGGATAGCGCTCAATAAAGTGCTGGAACACCTCGTCCTGCTCCTCGTAGCTGGGCTGCAGGGGCACGCCGTCCTTCCAGTCGCCTTTGGAATGATCGTTTTCATCCTTCCACAGGTGGTAAGGCTCAATGCCCAGCAGCACGTCCACGTATGGCAGGCACATGGTGCAGTAATCCCGCGCCTGTTCCCAGGTCCACAGGGTGGAGCGGAAATTGCCGTCCCAGCTGACGGTGATGCCCATCTCCTTGGCGGTTTTCAGGCAGCGCAGGATGAAGTCGGCACAGCCCTGGTTCAGGGCGGGGGTAATGCCGGACAGGTGGAGCCAGTCGAAGCCTTCCAGCAGCTTTTCCACATCCACGGTGCGCAGGTCGTACTCCGTCAGGGCGCTGTGCTTGCGGTCGTAAATGACCCGGCTGGCACGGATGCCGTAGCCGGTCTCCAGATAGTAGGTGCCCAGCCGATGGGTGGGGGTCTGCTCCGGGGTGGAAAGGATCACGGGGGTGCAGTGGACATCGTTGGAGCGGAGCATACGCACCGCGCTCTTGCCGATGGAGTTGTTGGGCACCACGGAGAAGAAGGTGGAGTCCACGCCCAGGTTGGCCAGGCTCAGGGCGATGTTGGCCTCACTGCCACCGTAGGTGGCTTCGAAATTGTTGGCCATGCGGATCTTTTCGTAGTTGGGGGGCGTCAGGCGGAGCATGATCTCGCCGATGGTGATGAATTTGGCGGGTGTATCCTGATACTTGAGCAGCGGGTTGTGGTGTTCCATAGGGGGCCTCCTTTGGATGATGTGTAGATAATCCTATTATAATGGTGGGATTCATCGTTTTCAATAGATAATGGGTACGAAATATTGCGAAAACTGGGCAGTATAACGGAACAATTCATGTTCGTTTGTATGCTGAGCATATTTCTGCTCCCTTCACACCTTTTCGACGGCCTGCGCATAGGCTGAGGCGGGAGGGATCAGTATGAATGTGTATTTTATTACCTTCCGCTCGGTGACCCCGGCACAGCGGGGGGAACGCATCCTGACGGAGGAGGGGCTGCGGGTGACCCTGGCCCGGACACCCCGGTGGATGGAGGAGCGGGGCTGCGGCTACAGCCTGCGCTTCCGCACCGGTGATCCGGTGCAATGGACGCAGCTGCTGCGGCGGCAGGGTGTGGATTTCCGGAAGGTCTACCGCCGCCGGGAGGACGGCAGCGTGGAGGAGGTGACGCTGTGATTTATCTGGACAACGGCGCCACCAGTTTCCCAAAACCTGCCGCCGTGCGCCGGGCCATGGGGGAGGCGATGACCCGGTGCGCCAATCCCGGCCGGGGCGGACATGAACCGGCCATGGCCGCGGCGCGGACGGTGTTTCGATGCCGGGAAGCGGCAGGGGCGTTATTTGAATGTGATCCGGAGCGGGTGGTGCTGACCGCCAACTGTACCCAGGGGCTGAATATGGCGATCCGCACCCTGGTGAAGCCGGGAGACCGGGTGGCAGTATCAGGCTTCGAGCACAACGCTGTCGTGCGCCCCCTGCATCTGCTGGGGGCGGAGATGCTGGTGGCGGGGCGGCGGCTCTTTGACGGGGACGATACCCTGGAGAAATTTGAGGATGCCCTGAAAAAACGCCCTGCCGCCGCAGTTTTTTCCCATGTGTCCAATGTCTTCGGCTATATCCTGCCGGTGGAGCAGATGGCGGCCATGTGCCGGGAACGGGGGATCCCGTTTGTGATTGACGCCGCCCAGTCGGCGGGGGTGCTGCCGGTGTCACTGAGGGAACTGGGGGCGGACTTCATTGCCATGCCGGGTCACAAGGGGCTTCTGGGACCTATGGGAACAGGGCTGCTGCTGTGCGGCCGGCTGCCGGAGCCGCTGCTGGCCGGGGGCACGGGCAGTGATTCCGCCCGCTATGAGATGCCGGAATACCTGCCTGACCGGGCCGAGGCGGGGACTGCCAACGTGCCGGGGATCGCCGGACTGCTGGCGGGGATCCGGTGCGTCCGGAAAATGGGGACTCAGAATATTTTCATGCGGGAAGCGGAGCAGGCGAAAAAATGCGCCGCCGGTCTGAAAAAGCTGGGCTTCCGTGTCTTTTCCGGCGCCAGCCAGACGGGGACGGTGTCCTTCGTTCCACGCTGCAGCTGCGAAGCGGCGGCGGAGGAACTGTCCGGGCGGGGGATCGCTGTCCGGGCGGGGCTCCACTGTGCGCCCCTGGCCCACGGCAGCGCAGGCACCCTGGATACCGGCACCGTCCGGGTCAGCTTTGGACACGATGCACACGCCGGACAGACAGCGGCATTGCTGAAAGCGGCAGCATGTCTGCGAGGGGTGGAAGAATGAAGGCTTCCTGCTCCCGGGGAGCGGCAGGCCGGACTTTGAACCGGCCTGCCAAACAGAGCCGGGATATACAGCAAAAATTTTAACATTTTATCTATTGCCATTGTTTTTGGAATCCGCTATAATAGGATGGATAATAGGATAAGTATACGATAGAGTAGTATGCTCTTTGATGCAATACAAGAGAAAAGAGGTTCAGAAGCAATGGCGATGATTCAAAATATCTTCCAGCAGATCACCAGAGTGCAGATCAATGATATTGTTGATATCTGTCTGGTGACGTTTTTGATCTACAAGATCCTGCCCCTGATCCGTACCCAGAATACCATGCGTATCGCCAAGGCTGTGGTGGGCGTGGTGCTGGTGGCCCTGGTCACCGGCGCGATGAAGCTGCACACCATGAGCTTCATTCTGAATCAGTTCCTGACCATCGGTCTGCTGGCCCTGGTGGTGCTGTTCCAGCCGGAGCTGCGCCGGATGCTGGACCACATCGGCTCCGTGAAGCTCACCAGCTTTCTGGGATCCTCCAAGCCCAGGCAGGAGCTGGACCCCGTCATCTCCCAGACCGTCATGGCCTGCGAGGTCATGAGCCGGGAGCGGGTGGGCGCGCTGATCGTCTTTGCCCGGGATGGCCGCCTGGAGGAACAGCTGCGCACCGGCACCCGCATCGACGGTCTGGTGTCCGAGCAGCTGATCCGCAACATTTTCTTTACCAACGCCGCGCTCCATGACGGCGCCATGATCATCCGCGACGGCAAGATCGCCGCCGCCGGCTGCGTGCTGCCCCTGTCCGATTCCCACCGCCTCAGTGCGGATCTGGGTACCCGGCACCGGGCCGGTGTGGGCATGAGCGAAGCCTCCGACGCCGTGGTGGTCATCGTCTCCGAGGAGACCGGTACCATTTCCGTGGCGGTGGGCGGTATGCTCAAGCGCCATCTGGCGCCCCAGACCCTGGAGCGGCTGCTGCACAATGAGCTGAACACCAGCGACGCGGAGCAGGAAGAGAGCCTGCGTCTGAAGCTGCGCCAGAAGCTGATGAAGAAGGATAAGGAGGGCAACTGATATGAAAAGAAGCAAATTCAACGCCCTGCTGCTGTCCTTTGCCATCGCTGTCGGCCTCTGGCTGTATGTGGTGACCAATGTCAGCGTGGAGTACGACACCACGTTCCATGATATTCCCGTCCAGTTCGAGGGTGAGACTGCCCTGGAGGAGCGGGGGCTGATGGTCACCTCCGGCACCGACGCCACGGTGGATCTGCGGCTGTACGGTTCCCGTTCCAATCTGAATAACCTGTCTGCCCAGAACATCACCATCAAGGTGGATCTGTCCCGGATCTACGATCCGGGTACCCATGAGGTGGGCTACGACATCAGCTATCCCAGCGACGTGCCCAGCAACGCCTTTGAGACCCTGAGCAAGTCTCCCGACATCACCATCACGGTGGAGAAGTGGGAGAGCAAGGAAGTGCCTGTCAGAATGGTTTATGAGGGGGTCGTCCCCGAGGACTATCTGGACGACCGGGACAATGCCCTGCTGGATTATGAGGTTATCGGCATCAGCGGTCCTGCCTCCGTGGTGGAGCAGATTGACCGGGCCGAGATCTATGTGGATATGCAGGGCCGGACGGAATCCATCAGTGAGTCCTTCCAGTACACCCTCTGCGACAAGGAAGGCAACCCTGTGGACGCCGCCCTGATCACCGCAGATACCGCCCGGGTTCGCCTGGATCTGACCATCCAGCGCTTCAAGGAGCTGCCTGTGGTCTATACCCTGGCCGAAGGCGGCGGCGCCACCGAAGCCAACGTGAAGATCACCCTGGATACGCCCACCATCCGAGTCTCCGGCAGCAGCGCCATCCTGGAGGAGCTGGAGCAGATCAATCTGGGTACCATCGACCTGGCTGCGATCGATGAGAATACGACCAAGACCTATCCCGTGAAGCTGCCCGAGGGCGTCATCAATCTGACCGGTGTGAACGAGGTCAATGTGGCCATTGATTTCAACGGCCTGAACACCCGGGAATTCATCGTGGAGAATATCCGTGTCGTCGGTGTGCCTGCGGGCATGGAATATGAGCTGGTGACCAAGCGGCTGACGGTGGTTGTCCGCGGTCCCGACAGCAAGATCAATCAGATGACGGCCCACGACCTGGTGGTCACCGCCGACATTTCCGGCAAGACCCCCGGTACCCTGATCCTCAATGCCTCCGTCGATACCACGGATCCTGCCTATGAGGGCGTGGGCGCCCTGGGCACCATCAGTGTCTCCGTCACCCTTCGGGAATCCCCTGAGAAGGAGACCACCTGATGGAACAGATCGTCCGCGTGAAAAGCGTCACTGCCGACGGCAAAGCCCAGGTGCTCCATGTGCGTGAGAGCGCCTGCTCCGGCGATTGCCATAAGTGTTCCGGCTGCGGCGCCGCCAAGGAAGCCATCGTTCTGGTGGCGGACAACCCCATCGGCGCTGCCGTGGGAGATTTTGTGAAGATCAGCTCCGATTCCGGCCCCGTTCTGCGGGGCGCGGCGGTGCTGTATATGATGCCCCTGGTGCTGTTTTTCCTGGGTTACGCCCTGGGAGCCGTGGCCTGGGGGATGGGCGGCCTGATCGGCGGCCTGGCCTTCGTGCTGGGCATCGGCCTGGTGATCGCCTACGACCGCCATGTGGCGGCCAAGAACCAAACGGTATATACCATTACGGGATTCGCGGGAAAGACCCTGGAATCCAAGAAAAAGGGGAATCATGACCTTGATTAAAAGTATGACCGGCTACGGCCGCGCCGTGGAAACGGTGAACGGCCGCGAGTTTACCGTGGAGATCCGTTCCGTCAACAACCGGTATCTGGACTGCACCGTGAAGCTGCCCCGCTCGCTGTCCTTTGCCGAGGACGCCGTCAAGCAGGCAGTGAAGCAGTCCGTGTCCCGGGGCAAGGTGGATGTGTTCATCACCGTCCGTTCCGAGGGCGGCCTGGAGGCCAAAGTCAATCTGAACACCGCCATGGTGGAAGGTTACCTGGCAGCCATGAACCAGATGGCCGAGAGCTACGGTATCCACAATGACGTCAGCGTTTCCGTTATCGCCCGGATGCCCGACGTTTTCTCCATCGAGAAGCCCGAGGTGGACGAGGAGCAGCTGAAGGCGGATCTGCTGGCTGTGGTGGCCAAGGCCCTGGAAGGCTATGACCACATGCGCGCTGTGGAAGGCGCCGCCCTGGACGCCGACCTGCGCAGCCGCGGCAATACCATTGAGAACCTGGTGAGCCAGGTGGAGGCCGGCAACGGCCAGACTGTGATCGATTACCGCACCCGTCTGGAGAACAAGCTCCGGGAGGTGCTGGCCAATACCGCCATCGACGAGAGCCGCATCCTGACGGAGGCTGCTATTTTCGCCGACAAGGTGGCAGTGGACGAAGAGACCGTTCGTCTGCGCAGCCACCTGAAGCAGATGTACAGCATGCTGTCCGCCGGCGGCGCCGTGGGCCGGAAGCTGGACTTCCTGCTCCAGGAAATGAACCGTGAAGCTAACACCATCGGCTCCAAGTGTTCCGACGTGAACCTGGCCCGGATCGTGGTGGACATCAAGGCCGAATTGGAAAAGATCAGAGAGCAGACCCAGAACATTGAGTAAACCGCCAATACATTGGATTGAGAGAGGTTTTTTATGAAACTGATCAATATCGGCTTCGGAAGCTTCATCGCGGCCAAGCGCGTGCTGTCCGTCCTGCTGCCGGATTCCGCGCCCATCAAGCGCGTGATCCAGGAGGCCCGGGACCGGGGCATGCTCATCGACGCATCCTACGGCCGCAAGACCAAATCCGTGATCCTGATGGATACCGATCATGTGATCCTGTCCGCCATCCAGCCCGAGACCTTGCAGGCCCGGTGGATGGACCGGGAGGATCCTGAAATAGAGGAGGAAGAAGAATGAGCAAAGGGAAGCTCTTCGTAATTTCCGGCGCCTCCGGTGTGGGCAAAAGCACCGTACTCAAGCAGGTCATGGCTGTACGCAGGGACCTGGTATTTTCCGTCTCCGCCACCACCCGGCAGGCCCGTCCCGGCGAGGAGAACGGCGTGCATTACCATTTTATTTCCCGGGAGATCTTTCTGGATATGATCCGCAAGGGAGAATTCCTGGAATACGATGAACATAACGATACCCTTTACGGCACCCTCTACTCTGCCGTGAGCGACGCCATGAAAAAGGGGAACGTGGTGCTGGACGTGGATCCCAACGGCGCCATGAATGTCCGCCGGGTCTATCCCGACGCCACGCTGATCTTCATTCTGCCCCCCTCCTGGGACGAGCTGGAGCGCCGTCTGCGCAGCCGGGGCGATACCTCTGAGGAGCAGATCCAGAAGCGTCTGGCCCGTGCCAAGTGGGAGATCGAGCAGTCTCCCAAATATGATTACCGTGTGATCAACGACCAGGTGGAAGCCTGTGCCGAGGAAATTCTGAACATGATTGCCGTTAAGGCTGACTAACCCAAATTGGAGGAATCGAATTATGCTGTACCCCCCTGTTGCTGATATGCTGAAGAACGTTGACAGCCGTTACCTGCTGGTGAATGTGGTTGCCCACCGCGCCCGCACCATCGCCGCCGAGGCCGAGGCTTTCCAGGAAGAACTGACCGACAAGCCTGTGACCCTGGCCATCCGGGAAGTCGCCGCCGGCGAGCTGACCGCCACCATCAAGGACGAGTATCGCAAGTAAGAAAATTTGAAGGAGGGGCTTTATGATCGCCAAAATCGCGGTTTCCGCGGCTACCTTTGCCATCGACAAGCCCTATTCCTACCATGTCCCGGAGGAGATGAACCTGATGCCCGGTCACCGGGTGACGGTGCCTTTCGGCCGGGGCAACCGCCGCTGTGAGGGTGTGGTGCTGACGCTGGAAGAGGCAGAGGATCGAACCCTGAAAGCGGTGGAGCGGTGCCTGGATGAAGCGCCGGTGCTGACGGCTTATGCGCTGCGCCTGGCGGCGTTCCTGCGGGAGCGTTATTTCTGCACCTTTTATGACGCCATCCGGGCCATGCTGCCCGGCGGGCTGTGGTTCCAGGAGAAAAATACCGTCGCCCTGACGGAGGACTTATCCTGGAAGGAAGCGAATATAAAAAAAGAGGGCGCTTACCCGCTCCTGACGCTCCTGGAGGATCTGGGAGGAAAGGCGGAGGAGAATGCCCTCCGGGCGGCGGTGCCCCAGGAGGAAGTGTTCCATTCCGCTCTGCAGTATCTGCTGCGGAAGAAGTGGATCAAGACCGACGCGGATTTTTCCCGCCGCACCTCTGACAAGACCGAGCGGATCGCAACCCTGGCATCCTCCGCCGAGGAAGCCATGGAGTTTGCGTCCCATCGCCCCAGGTCGGCCGCCATGCAGCGCGCCGTTCTGGAGCTGCTGTGCAGCGTAGGCAGCGCTTCCGTTAAGGAACTGTGCTATTTTACGGGCGCCAGTACTGCCACCGTCAACCGGCTGGAAAAGCTGGGCTATGTGGCGCTGTCGGAACGGCCGGTGCTGCGGTGCCGGGAGATCCGGCCCGTGCAGCTGGACGGCCCCCTGATTCTGAATGGGGATCAGGAAAAGGCTTTCCTTGGTCTGAAAACGCAGATGATGGCCGATGTGCCGGGGGTTGCCCTCCTGTACGGCGTCACCGGTTCCGGCAAGACCTCTGTTTATATCAAACTCATTCAGGAATGTCTGGCTAACGGACGCAGTGCCATGCTGCTGGTGCCGGAGATCGCCCTGACCCCCCAGCTGCTGGGTCTGCTGGCAGCCTATTTCGGCGAAGCTGTGGCGGTGCTCCACAGCAGCCTGTCCTCCGGTGAACGCTACGACCAGTGGAAACGGGTCAAAGCGGGGGAGGCAACAGTTGTTGTCGGCACCCGGTCGGCGGTGTTCGCCCCCGGGGAGAACTTCGGCCTGATCATTCTGGACGAAGAGCAGGAACATTCCTATAAATCCGAAAATTCCCCCCGCTACGCGGCGAAGGAAGTCGCCATCTGGCGGGGTTCCAAAGAAAAAGCCCTGGTACTCTTAGGCTCTGCCACCCCATCGGTGGAGACCATGTACCGGGCAAAATCCGGTGCGTACCGGCTTTACCGGCTGCAAATCCGCTACGGCGGACGGCAGCTTCCCGCGGTTCAGATCGTGGATATGCGGGAAGAATTAAAGCTGGGCAACGATATGGCCTACAGCCTGCCCCTGCGGGAAGCCATCCTGGATACCTGGCAGCACGGCAAACAGAGTATCCTGCTGCTGAACCGCCGTGGAAACAGCCGGGCCCTGGTCTGCGTGGATTGCCGGGAGACCCCGGAGTGTCCCCGCTGTGCGGTGCGGCTGACCTACCACAGCGCCAACCGGCGGCTCATGTGCCATTACTGCGGCTACTCCCAGCCGGTGACACAGCGCTGCCCCAAATGCGGTGGCCATCTCAAGCCCATCGGCACCGGCACCCAGAAGGCGCAGCAGGAGCTGAACACCCTGTTCCCCGATATGGAGATCGCCCGGATGGACGCCGATACTGTCAGCGCCGCCAATCCCCACGAGAAGATTCTCGACCGCTTCAGGGATGAAAAGATCCCTGTCCTCATCGGTACCCAGATGGTGGCCAAGGGCCTGAACCTGCCGGATGTCACCCTGGTCGGTGTGCTGGACGCTGACTTAAGTCTTTACACCGACTCCTTCCGGGCGGCGGAGACCACCTTCAATATGCTCACCCAGGTGGTGGGCCGGGCCGGACGGGGCGATTCCCCGGGCCGCGCCATCATCCAGACCCTGGTGCCTGACCATCAGGTGATCCGCCTGGCGTCCAAGCAGGACTACGACGGCTTTTACGACCTGGAGATCGGCCTGCGGCGGCTGCAGCAGGCACCTCCTTTTGGGGATCTGGTGACCATCACCTTCCTGGGTCAGGAGGAAACGGCGGTGCTCCGCGGCGCTGCCAAATTCCGGGACAGTCTCATCGAATGTCTCCGGCAGCCCGATTATGCGGGCGAACCCTGTACCGTCCTGGGACCCGCTCCCTGTCCGGTACCCAAAATCAACTATAATTTCCGTTACCGGCTGACGCTGCGCTGCCGCCAGAGCAAGGCGCTGCGGCTGCTGATCGCCCATCTGCTGCGGCAGTTTGCGAAAGACAAGCTCAACCGGGGCGTCTCTGCCTTCGCGGACGTCAACGGATTTGATTAACAGGACGCCCCTTGCAGGGGCGATGCCTGCAAAGAAGATTCCAATTTTGCTTCGAATAAAGAGAGGATTAAATTATGGGTCTGCGTAAGATTCTGACTGATAAAGAACCCGCCCTGCATAAGGTGTGCAAGCCGGTGACCGCATTCGACGCCAAGCTGCACAAGCTCCTGGACGATATGGCGGAAACCCTGCTGGATTCCGGCGGCGTTGGCCTGGCTGCGCCCCAGGTGGGCATCCTGCGCCGTGTGGTGCTGGTGGACGTGGGCGGCGAAGAGCCCGAAATTCTGGAGCTTATCAACCCCGAGCTGCTGGAGACCTCCGGTGAGCAGTACGGCCCCGAGGGCTGCCTCAGTGTCCCCGGTAAGTACGGCCTGGTGAAGCGCCCCAACTACGCCAAGGTCCGTGCGCAGGACCGGGACGGCAACTGGTTCGAGGCCGAGGGAGAGGAGCTCATTGCCCGCTGCTTCTGTCACGAGCTGGACCACCTGGACGGCATCATCTACACGCAGGTGATGGACCGTTTCCTGACGGAAGACGAGATGTAATATTTGATCCGATAGGAGGATCACAAATGAGAGTTGTGTTTATGGGTACGCCGGATATCGCGGCGACCTGCCTGAAGAAGATCATTGCCGATGGCTTTGATGTTGTCGGTGTTTATACCCAGCCCGACCGCCCCAAGGGCCGGGGCATGAAGATGGTGATGTCCCCCACCAAGGAGGTCGCCATCGCCAACAATATCCCTGTGTTTCAGCCCGAGAATTTCCGCTCCGACGAGGATGTGCAGGCGCTGCGTGACCTGAAGCCCGACGTCTGCGCCGTTGTGGCCTATGGCCGGATCCTGCCCCAGCGGGTGCT
Organism: Oscillospiraceae bacterium; assembly: GCA_017465745.1. Taxonomy (GTDB): domain Bacteria; phylum Bacillota; class Clostridia; order Oscillospirales; family Oscillospiraceae; genus Faecousia. Next base: position 12,790 of record JAFTVM010000055.1, on the reverse strand, counting down.
GGACATTCCTGCCAAGGGCTGCGTCAACATCCACGCCAGCATCCTGCCCGCGTACCGGGGATCCGCTCCCTACCAGTGGGCGGTGCTGGACGGCAAGCAGGAGACCGGCGTCACTGCCCAGCATATGGTCCGGGAAATGGACGCCGGCGACATCATCGATGTTGCCAAGACCCCCATCGGCGAGAATGAGACCGCCGGTGAGCTGCTGGACCGGCTGGCGGTTCTGGGCGCGGATCTGCTGACCAGAACCCTGACTGCCTTTGCCAATGATACCGTCAACAGAATTCCCCAGGATCCTGCCGGTATCAGCTTCGCCCCCATGCTGGATAAGACCATGTGTCCCATCGACTGGAACAAGACCGCGCAGCAGGTGCACAACCATGTCCGCGGCCTGCACCCCTGGCCCGTGGCCACCATGGAGCTGAAAGGCAAGAAGTTCAAGGTCCACGCCACCCGCGTGGTCGAGGGTTCCGGTAATCCCGGCGAAATTCTGGGCCTGACCAAGACCGGCCTGCGCATCGCCTGCGGTCAGGGCGCGGTGGAGATCATCTCCCTCCAGGCCGAGGGCGGAAAGCGGATGGCAGCGCCCGACTATTTCCGGGGCCATCCGCTGGAGGACTGACATGGGCGCGCGGGAAACTGCTCTGAATGCCCTGATCGCCTGCCGCAAGGAGGGCGCCTGGTCCAACGGCGTCCTGAAGGAGTATATCCTTCGCGACCGGCTGGACAGCCGGGACGCGGGCCTGGCCGCCCGATTGTGCTACGGCGTGCTGCAGAACCGGATGAAGCTGGATTTTTACCTGAAGCAGCTGCTCACCGGTAAGGTCAAAGACCTCCATCCTGTGGTTCATGACATTCTGCACCTGGGCCTTTATCAGCTTTTTGAGCTGGATAAGGTGCCTGATTCCGCTGCGGTGAATGAATCCGTCACCCTGGCGAAGAAATACTGCAAAAAACAGCGCTTTGCCCCCGGATTGGTGAATGCCGTTCTGCGTAAGGCGTCTGTGGAAAAAGACGATCTCAAGCAGCCTGCCTCCTGGGTGGACCGCTACAGCCATCCCCAGGAACTGGTGGACCTGCTGATCAAGGATATCGGCAAGAGCCGGATGGAAGCCATGCTGCGCGCCAACAACGAAGCACCCCGGACGGTGATCCAGGTGAACACCCTGCGCACCACCACGGCGGAACTGGCGGAAAAGCTGGCACAGAGCGGCGTGGAAGTTCAGCCCCACGGCTGGATGGAAGACTGCCTGGTTCTGGGCAGCACCGGCGCCATCGAAAATCTGGAAGCTTTCAGGGAAGGCCTGTTTTATGTCCAGGACCCCGCCGCCAGGCTCAGCGTTTACTGCGCACAGCTTCCCCAGGCGGATATCAAAGTGCTGGACTGCTGCGCCGCCCCCGGCGGCAAGAGCTTCGCCGCCGCCATCGCCATGGGCGGCAGGGGAAGCATCACCTCCTGCGACGTTCACGGCCACAAGGTTTCTCTGATCGCAAACGGCGCAAGCCGTCTGGGACTGGTGAATATCACCGCCAAGCGGCAGGACGCCACAGAGAATAACCCCGAATGGAATCACAAGATGGATGTGGTCATTGCCGATGTGCCCTGCTCCGGCTACGGCATCATCCGCAAAAAGCCCGACATCCGCTACAAGGACCCCGCATCCATGGAAGAGCTGCCCCAGCTTCAGCTGGCGATCCTCCGGAATCAGGCCCGGTATGTGAAAAAAGGCGGCGTGCTTTTGTACTCCACCTGTACGCTCCTTCGCCGGGAGAATGAGGATGTGGTGGCTGCCTTCCTGGAGGCAAACAACGAATTTTACCTGGAACCTCTGGCGCTGCCTGCGGTCTTCCCCAAGAACGGGAGCGGTATGCTGACCCTGGTTCCGGGAGAATATGACACAGACGGCTTCTTCATCAGCCGCCTGCGGAGGAAAGTATGAACGAAAACCTGAAATCCAAGAATCTCGTGGAAATGGAGGCCCTCTTCAAGGAGATGGGCCAGCCCAGGTTCCGGGCCAAGCAGGTCTACACCTGGCTGCACAAGGGCGTCCGCTCCTATGATGAGATGACGAACCTGCCCAAGGCCCTGCGGGACACGCTTGCCGAGCAGTATCCCATCTACGCACCTCAGGTGGTGCGCAGGCAGGAGAGCAAGCGGGACGGTACCATCAAATATCTCTGGCGCCTCCACGACGGCAACTGCGTGGAAACCGTGCTGATGCGCTACCACTACGGCAACACCGTCTGCATCTCCACGGAGGTGGGCTGCCGCATGGGCTGCGCCTTCTGCGCTTCCACCCTGGGCGGCCTGGTGCGGCGGCTGGAGCCCCACGAGATGCTGGATCAGGTCCTCTTCACTCAGGTGGATTCCGGCCTGCCCGTTTCCCACATCGTGCTCATGGGTATCGGTGAACCCCTGGACAATTTTGACAACGTGATGCGGTTCCTGGAACTGGTCAACAGCGAAAACGGCATGAACATCTCCATGCGCCACATCAGCCTGTCCACCTGCGGCCTGGTGCCGAAGATCGACGAGCTGGCACAGCGGAAGCTGCAGATCAGCCTGGCCATCTCCCTCCACGGCCCCAACGACGAGATCCGCAATCGGATCATGCCTGTCAACAAGGCATATCCCATCGACGAGCTGCTGGCGGCCTGCCGCCGGTACTATGCCGAAACCTCCCGCCGGATCCACTTCGAGTACGCCATGATCGACGGCGTCAACGACCGGGAGGAGCACGCAAAAGAGCTGCTGCGGCGGCTCAAGGGCCTGCCCGCCCATATCAACCTGATCCCACTGAACCATGTGGAAGAGAGTCCCCTGAAGCCCTCTTCCCGGGCGGCGGTGGCGGCCTTCCAGCAGACGCTGGAGGACGGCGGCCTGACTGCCACCGTGCGGCGCACCCTGGGCGGCGATATTGACGCCTCCTGCGGTCAGCTCCGCCGGAAGTACACGAAAGAAAACGCACAGAAGGAGTGATGTGATTTGCAAAGCTGGGCTTTGACAGACCAGGGATGTGTCCGGGCGCAGAACCAGGATACATACAAGATCGAACAACTGGATAAGAACACCCTGCTGTGCGTGGTCTGCGACGGTATGGGCGGCGCCAAATCCGGCAACGTAGCCAGCGCCCTGGCGGCCGACGTCTTCGTTCAGGAGATCAAACGCTCCTGGAGCGCCGGCATGCATAAGGACAAGGCCAGCCAGATCATGCAGTCCGCTGTGAAGCTGGCGAACATCACCGTTTATGACCAGTCCCGGCAGATCGAGGAATTTGAGGGCATGGGAACCACATTGGTCGCTGTCCTGATCCAGGGGAAGCTGGCCACTGTGGTCAACGTGGGCGACAGCCGCGCCTATAAGATCGACCGGGCGGGGATCCGTCAGGTCACCAAGGATCACAGTCTGGTGCAGCTGATGGTGGACCGGGGGGAACTGACCCCCGAGGTGGCCCGTACCTATCCGGGCAAGAACTTTATTACCCGTGCCGTGGGTACCGAGCCCACGGTGATGACTGATGTGTTCCAGCTGGAGCTGGAGAAGGGCGACTGTATGCTCCTCTGCTCCGATGGCCTGAGCAACATGATGGACGACCAGGAGATCCTGTTCGAGGTGGCCCACGGTGTCAACAAGCAGTTCTGCTGCCAGCATCTGCTGGACATCGTCAAGGGCAGAGGCGCGCCGGATAATGTGACCAGCGCACTGATTTTGATTTGAGTAACCGCTGAATCAATCGTCTGCGGTTTCTGGCGGATCTTTTGCCCCAGCGCTTCCGCTTGGAAAACTCTAAGTACACAAAGTATTCCTTCTTTTTCCAAACGTTGATCTGGGCCAAAATCTCTTGCCACCCACTTTTGCCGATTTAATCATCGGTTACTTGTAAGGAGCGAATTATGGATATTGATCGCTATATCGGACGGCTGCTGGACAACCGGTACGAGATCCTGGAGGTCATCGGAACCGGCGGCATGGCCGTTGTCTATAAAGCACGCTGCCACCGGCTCAACCGGCTGGTAGCCATAAAGATTCTCAAGGATGAATTTACCGCAGACGAGGAATTCCGCCGCCGGTTCCGGGCCGAGGGCGAGGCGGTGGCCATGCTGAGCCATCCCAACATCGTCTCCGTTTATGACGTTTCCTCCAGCGATGACGCCAATTTCATCGTCATGGAGCTGATCGAGGGTATCACCCTTAAGCAGTATATGGAAAAGAAGGGCATCCTCAACTGGAAGGAGACCCTCCACTTCGGTATGCAGATCGCCAAGGCCCTGGAGCACGCCCATGACAAGGGCATCGTCCACCGGGACATCAAGCCCCACAATGTTATGGTGCTGAAAAACGGCTCCGTCAAGGTCACCGACTTCGGCATCGCCCGGGTCATGAGCAAGAGCAACACCCTGACCAAGGAGGCGCTGGGAAGTGTTCATTACATTTCCCCGGAGCAGGCCAAGGGCGGCTGGGTGGATAACCGCTCCGATCTGTATTCCCTGAGCGTTGTGATGTACGAGATGATGGCCGGCCGGCCTCCCTACGACGGGGAATCCCCCGTGGCGGTGGCCATCCAGCACATCAACGGCGGCGCCGTGATGCCGTCGACCCTGAATCCCAATATTCCCGGCGGCCTGGAACAGATCATTATGAAGGGCATGGCCCTGGATCCCCAGAACCGCTACGCTTCCGCCACCGAGATGCTGAAGGATATGGATGAATTCCGCAAGGATCCGTCCATGCTCTTCGTCATGCCCGGTATGCCCACCGGCGCCACCCAGGTGCTCCCCAGCAAGGATGCCATCAAGGCGGAGACTGCGAAGAACATCGCCAAGACCACCGCAGCTGCAGCGGCTGCCGCGGCTGCCAAGCCCAGAAGCACCGAAGTACCAAAGACTCAGAAGAATCCGGGCACCAGCCGTCCCCGCAGCGCCGGTGAGGCTGCCGCCAGCGCGGAAACTGCCCGCCGGGCAGCCGCCGCCGAGCGTGCCCGCAAGGAGCAGGAGGCACGGGAAGCTGAAAAACGCAGCCGCACCACCACTGTAGCCATTGTGGCCTGCAGCGCGGTGGCCATCATTGCCATCATCTGCTTCCTGGTGGCCCTGTCCAACGGAATGCTCTTTCGGAATCAGGCTCTGGTGCCCGTTCCCAAGCTGGAGGGGAAGGTTTACGAGGACCTGCCTGCCTACGATACGTTCATCGTGGAGATCGCGGATACCCAGCACAGTGAAGACTTTGCCAAGGGCGTCATCATGGAACAGAAGATCCCCGAGGGAACCAAGGTGGAAGTGGGCACGGTGGTGAAAGTCATCGTCAGCGCCGGTCCGAAGCCCAAGGAAGACGAGCCTATTCTGATGGAGGATCTGATCGTGGGCGGCGGCGTTACCTTTGAGTATGCCAAGAGCTATCTGGAGACCCTGGGCTTCAGGGTGCTGCCCTTCGAGGAGACCAACGAGGAATTTGAAGAAGGACGCGTATTCAAGACCGATCCCGAAGCCGGCACCGAGCTGAAGGAAGGCCAGACCATCAAGATCTGGGTCAGCACCGGCTCTGCCATCGAAACCGCCAAGATGCCCGGTGTGGTGGGCATGCAGTATGACGATGCCTACAAGACCCTGATCGACTGCGGTTTCAAGACCATCACCTATAAGCCCGTGGAAAGTGACGCCGAAAAGGATGAGGTCATCGAGCAGCCCTTCGCTGAGGATGAGGAAGTGGATATCCACGAGGAGATCAAGCTGACCATCTCCACCGGCCCCAAGCCCACGGATCCTCCCACGGAAGAACCCACCCAGAAGCCCACCGAAGAGCCCACGGACCCTGAGATCACCATGGTCTTTACCTTCAAGCTGCCCGCTGACCGCACGGAGGACTATATGCTCAGCCTGCGGCAGAACGGCGTGGAGCATCTGGAACCCACTCTGATCACTGCGGGCACTCCCAGCATCGAGGTGCTGCTCACCGGCAGCGGCGTCCAGTATTACGAGCTTTATATCAACGATGAGTACTACAGTACAGAAAAGGTAGAGTTTTTGGTCTATGGCTGAGAAACGGGAAGGACGCATCCTGCGTTCCATCAGCGGGTTTTATGATGTGCAGACACCCGGCGGTCTGGTGACCTGCCGGGCCCGGGGCAGCCTGCGCCGGGGCGACAGCCCCCTGACCGGTGATCTGGTCCAGATCAGCGTGGAGCGGGGCAAGGGGATGGTGGAGCGAATCCTGCCCCGGCGGAATAAATTCATCCGTCCCGCCGTCGCCAATGTGGACGCGCTGGTGGTCTTCGCCGCCAATGTCAATCCGGTGACGGAGCCGTTCCTCATCGACCGGGTGGCGGCCATCGCCGGCGACCAGGAGGTGCCGGTGTATCTGGTGGTCAACAAGTGTGACCTGGATCCGGCGCAGGATCTGGTCCGGATCTACACCAGGGCGGGCTTCCGTGTCATCTGCACCAGTGCCGAGACCGGCGAGGGCGTGGAGGAACTGCGGGAACTGATCCGGGGCAAGCTGACGGCCTTCACCGGAAATTCCGGCGTGGGCAAGAGCAGCGTGCTGAACCGCCTCTGCCCGGAGCTGAAGCTGCCCACCGGCGAAGTTTCCGAGAAGCTGGGCCGCGGCCGTCACACCACCCGGCATGTGGAGCTGTACCGGCTGGAGGCGGATACCTATGTGGCGGATACCCCGGGCTTCTCTTCCTTTGATACCGATCAGATGGAAGTGATCCTGAAGGAGAATCTCCAGTATGCCTTCCCGGACTTCGGCCCCTACATCGGATCCTGCCAGTTCCACGACTGCACCCACCGCAAGGAGCCGGGCTGCGCCGTGACTGCCGCCCTGGGGGCGGGGGAGATCGAACCCACCCGGTACGACAGCTACCTGCGGCTCTACGAAAAGTCCAGCCAGATCAAACCCTGGGAACTGAAATAATGAGAAAACGGGAGGGGTGACCCCTCCCGTTTTGCGTAAATAAGGGGGAGAAAAATGGCGTTGCCAAAACGAAAGCCGAATCGGTTGGTCAATTATGATTACAGCAGCAATGGAGCATATTTCGTGACGATATGTACGCATCAGCGCAGTAAGATTCTGGGTGACATTGTGGGGGACGGGTTACCCGTTCTGAAAAGGTGCGGTATCATTGCGGAAGAAATCATTCGAATGATTCCGGAAAAGTATCCCTGTGTCAAGGTGGACAAGTTTGTGGTGATGCCAAACCATATCCACACGATTCTCCTTTTCATGAATGAGATCGGGACGGGTAACCCGTCCTCTACATTGGGAAATGTGATCGGATGGTATAAGTATCAGGTTACGAAGCGAATCAATGACGGAAGAGAATATCAAAAAGAGCGTGTATTCCAGCGATCTTACCACGATCATATTATCCGTGGTGAGATGGATTATCGGAAAATATGGGAATATATTGATACGAATCCGATCAGATGGGCGGAGGACTGCTTCTATGTGGAATGATACACTGTCATATTTTGTACAATAATGTAGGGGGCGGGTTCCCCGTCCCGTGAACCTAACGGCTACGAACTCGCCGCAGCAGATGTGGAAACGATAGGTTTCACTGCCGGGACGGGAGACCCGTCCCCTACCATACGAAAAACCGAGTGATCCAACCCAAACAGGGCAGTTCACTCGGTTTCTTTGTCTTTATTCATCTGGTACTCGATAGCGTCGCAGATAAAGCGGTTCAAGCTCTTGCCCTGACTGGCGGCAAAGTCCTTGATGATCTGACGCTGGCCTTTTTTGACAATGACATTGATACGGTCGTAGGCCTTCTTGTTATATCGTGCAGTTGCTTCCTTTTGTGAGTCGTAATACTTTGGATGTTTCATGTTTTCACCTCAAAGTTATACTAACTCAAGTATATGGAAAGTGTTATAATTACTCATGTATAAAATTGTTGGAAATGCGAATTGATATAATTGAGTAAGTATATTAGAATGTACTAACAACAATTCTAAAGGAGTACAGATATGCTTGAAGGAGAAAAATACGAAATCTACGATGCGAAAGGAAGAAAAAGGGGTGAGATTGGGCGCAAGTCTGAATTTGATGGTGGATGTTGTATAGGGCTCATAATAATTGTTGCTGCTGCGGTGTTAATCGTTGCTTGGGCTTATGCAATAATGGCGGCAATTGAAGGCAATCTACTGATGAAACTTGCCACAAGCTTAACGATTGTTTTTGCGATCATTGCCGGCGGGAAAATAAAAACAAAGAAAAATTTGGATACCTTTTGGAAAAAAGCAGGAATAACCACTGTGACCTCCGGAGCGGGTGCAGGAATTATTATGATGATAATTACGCTGTTGGAAGGAAGTTCGAGTGAAGTTGGGGCTTTGCTTTGGATCCCGTGTATGATTCTGTTCGCGTTGGTTCCATCGTTAATTGTTACTATCCTGGAAAGTCCGGCATCAAAGAAGTAAGAAAGTATTAATGGTCTATTTATAATATAAGGAACGAGCGAGCCAATCCATTGAATTGGTTCGCTCGTTTTACTTACTGCTAGAAGGGAGGCATAATCTTCAACATTTGGGCAATATTACGGGTTGAAAAGTGGCTGCAAAAATACTATATTATAATTAGTAAATTGGGGAGTATGGTGCTGTGAAACGGTTTTCATACACCCGGAGCGGGGACCAAAACTTTTTTCTGGTTTTCCGCAAAAATCTGAAAAATTTTCTGGAAAAGTGCTTGACAAATGACGACACTGGTGGTAAGATAACGGAGCGTGTGTGGGAGATACCACACAGCACTGCGATGATGCGGGAGATTGCGGCGAAAGCCGGTAACTTCCGCGGAGTATGTCCGGTCATCGGGCGGCTGAACTGTCCTGTTGCGCTTGCGTATATCGCTGCGCCGAGAGGAGAAGGGTCGGCCTTGCGTCGGCCATTTTTCATGGCTTGGAGTGATACGCACGGCGGCGTTAACAGAACAGCTCGACCGTACCCAGACAACCACTATGTTAACTGAGTACGTGATTTCAAGGAGGAAACACACCATGGCAAACCAGGAAATGATCCGCATTCGTCTGAAGGCTTATGATCACCAGCTGATCGACTCCAGCGCTGCTAAGATCGTGGATACCGCTAAGCGCAACGGCGCTGCTGTGTCCGGCCCCATCCCTCTGCCCACCAAGAAGGAAGTTGTTACCATTCTTCGTGCAGTCCACAAGTACAAGGACTCCCGTGAGCAGTTCGAGCGCAGAACCCACAAGAGACTGATCGATATCCTCAACCCCAACCAGAAGACCGTCGAGGCTCTGATGAGCCTGGATCTCCCCGCTGGCGTTGAGATTGAGATAAAGCTGTAATTTACACGTAACAACGTAAAATTACCGCAGCCCGCACTGTCTGGCATCGGGCGGACGGGTCATGTTGGCAGCCGTCCCAATGCGGCAAGTCAACCAATAACCTATTTAATAAGGAGAAAACCAAGATGAAGAAAGCAATCATCGGCAAGAAGGTGGGCATGACCCAGATCTTCGATGAGAGCGGCAAGGTCATCCCTGTCACTGTTGTTGAGGCAGGCCCCTGCGTCGTCACTCAGAAGAAGACCGTTGAGACTGACGGCTACACCGCCGTTCAGCTGGGCTTCGGCGACATCGCTGACAAGAAGCTCACCAAGCCTGAGGCAGGCCACCTGAAGAAGGCTGGCGTTGCCCCCAAGAAGTACCTGAAGGAGTTCAAGCTGGAGACCGCTGCTGAGATGAACGTCGGCGACGAGGTCAAGGCTGACACCTTCGCCGCTGGCGACATGATCGACGTCACCGGCATCAGCAAGGGTCACGGTTACCAGGGCGTCATCAAGCGCTACGGTGCACACCGCACTGACATGACCCACGGCGGCGGCCCCGTCCATCGTCACGCTGGTTCTATGGGCGCTTCTTCCCATCAGTCCCGCATCTTCCCCGGCAAGATCGGCGCAGGTCAGATGGGCAATGTCCAGGTCACCATCGAGAACCTGGAAGTCGTGAAGGTCGACGCAGATCTGAACATGATCGTCATCCGCGGCGCCATCCCCGGCCCCAAGGGCGGTCTGGTCTACATCCGCAACACCGTCAAGAACAACAAGGTCAAGAATGTCGAAACCGGCATCAGCAAGAATCCCCAGAAGGCTTCCGGCCGTAACCCCCAGAAGGCTTCTGCAAGAAACGGCTAAGAGAGGAGATCGTAAATCATGCTTAAGACTAATGTTTACAATATGTCCGGCAATGTGGTTGGCGAGATCGAACTGTCCGAAGCCGTCTTCGGCATTGCTCCCAACCAGGCTGTGGTTCATGACTCCGTCAAGAACCATCTGGCCAACAAGCGTCAGGGCACTCAGAGCGCTCTGACCCGCGCAGAGGTTTCCGGCGGCGGCCGCAAGCCCTGGCGTCAGAAGGGCACCGGCCGTGCCCGTCAGGGTTCCACCCGCGCTCCCCAGTGGACCCACGGTGGTATCGTGTTCGCTCCCAAGCCCCGCGATTACTCCTACACCCTGAATAAGAAGGCCAAGCGCCTGGCTCTGAAGAGCGTCCTGAGCGCTAAGGCTGCTGAGCAGAACATCGTGGTCATCGACTCCATCAAGATGGATGCTCCCAAGACCGCTGAGTTCGCCAAGTTCCTGGCTGCCGTCAACTGCAACACCAAGACCCTGGTCGTTACCGCTGAGGCTGACATGAACGTCGTTAAGTCCGGCCGCAACATCCCCGGCTGCGAGGTCACCTTCGCCAACCTGCTGAACGTCTACGACGTGGTCAACGCCAACAAGCTGGTTGTCGATCAGGCTGCTCTGGCCAAGATCGTGGAGGTATTCGCATAATGAAGAACGTTTATGATATCATCAGAAGACCCGTTATCACCGAGCAGTCCATGGCTGACGTCGCTGATAAGAAGTATGTCTTCATGGTCGACATCGACTCCAACAAGACCGAGATCAAGGAAGCCGTTGAGACTGTCTTCGGCGTCAAGGTCGCTAAGGTCAACACCATCCGTATGCAGGGCAAGGCTAAGCGCACCGGCGCTTACCCCAAGGGCAAGCGCGCCGACTACAAGAAGGCCGTCGTTACCCTGACTGCTGACTCCAAGACCATCGAGTTCTTCGAGGGTATGGTCTAAACCATCTCAATAAAGGAGAGAAACGCAAATGGCAATCAAGACTTTTAAGCCTTACACCCCCGCTCGCAGAAACATGACTGTTTCCGCTTTCGACGGTGTTGATAAGAAGGCAAAACCTGAGCGTAGCCTGGTTGAGACCCTGAAGAAGCATGCTGGTCGCAACAGCTACGGCCGTATCACCGTTCGTCATCACGGTGGCGGCAACAAGCGTAAGTATCGTATCATCGACTTCAAGCGCCAGAAGCTGGATATGCCCGCTACTGTCGAGCGCATCGAGTACGATCCCAACCGTTCCGCTTTCATCGCTCTGATCAAGTACGAAGACAACACCCTGTCCTACATTCTGGCTCCCTACGGCCTGAAGGCTGGCGACAAGGTTGTTTCCTCCGCTACTGCTGATATCAAGCCCGGCAACTGCCTGCCCATCGCCAACATTCCTGTCGGTACTGTTATCCACAACGTGGAGCTGCAGCCCGGCCACGGCGCACAGCTGGTCCGCTCCGCTGGTACCGCTGCTCAGCTGATGGCTAAGGAAGGCGACCTGGCTCAGGTCCGTCTGCCCTCCGGCGAGGTCCGCTACGTCCGTACCAACTGCACCGCCTGCATCGGTCAGGTCGGCAACCTGGATCACGAGAACGTCCACATCGGTAAGGCCGGCCGTACCCGCCACATGGGTATCCGTCCCACCGTCCGCGGCTCCGTCATGAACCCCAACGACCATCCCCACGGTGGTGGTGAGGGCCGCAGCCCCATCGGCCGTCCCGGCCCTGTTACTCCCTGGGGTAAGCCCGCACTGGGTTACAAGACCCGCAAGACGAAGAACCCCACCAACAAGTTCATCGTCAAGCGCAGAAACAGCAAGTAAGGAGGAAATGAAATGAGCAGAAGTATCAAGAAGGGCCCTTTCGTCGCTCCTGAGCTGTACAAGCGCGTTGAGGAGCTGAACAAGGCTGGTGAAAAGAAGGTCCTGAAGACCTGGAGCAGATCTTCCACCATTTTCCCCTCCTTCGTCGGTCACACCATCGCTGTCCACGACGGTCGCAAGCATGTGCCTGTCTATATCACTGAGGATATGGTCGGTCACAAGCTGGGTGAGTTCGTTCCCACCCGCACCTTCCGCGGCCACTCCGGCAGCAAGACCGCTAACAGCAAGTAAGGAGGTACGAAGATGGAAGTGTTTGCACATGTTAAGTTCGTCCGTATGTCTCCCCGTAAGGTCAAGCTGGTTTGCGACATGATCCGGGGCAAGGACGTTAAGACCGCCGCTGCGTACCTGAGCCAGACCTCCAAGGCAGCCTGCGAGCCCATGGCCAAGCTGCTGAAGAGCGCTGTTGCTAACGCTGAGCACAACAACGGCATGAATGCCGATAACCTGTACGTTTCCACTGTGATCGCTAACCCCGGCCCCATCCTGAAGCGCGGCCGCATCGCATCCCGTCGTGGTTTCGTCCGGATCAACAAGAGAACCACTCACATCACCATCGGTGTGAGCGAGAAGGCTTAATCAGGAGGTAGCTATGGGTCAGAAAGTTAATCCCCATGGACTGCGGGTTGGCGTTATCAAGGATTGGGATTCCCGCTGGTACGCCCGCGAGGACAAGGTCGGTGACCTGGTCGTCGAAGACTACAACATCCGTAAGTATCTGAAGAACAAGCTGTACGCCGCTGGCGTCGCTAAGATCGAGATCGAGCG
>JAFTVM010000002.1 GCA_017465745.1 Oscillospiraceae bacterium | reverse complement strand
GGGGACGGGTTCCCCGTCCCGTGAACCTTCCGATTACGAATTCGCCGATACAAATGTCAATTCGCCAGGTTTTACCGCCGGGACGGGCGACCCGTCCCCTACAATTGAAAACGTTAAGTGTACGACAAACTACAATTTGAACATCATTGACGAACCACCCAAAATCGGTTATGATATACGCTGGAGGGATACGTATGGAACTCATCTGCCCCATCTGCGGTCTGCGGCTTGACCGCATCGAACGAGGATACCGCTGTGAGAAAAACCACAGCTTTGATATGGCTCGACAGGGTTATGTTAACCTACTCCCTGTTCAGCAGAAGCGCTCCCTGCACCCTGGCGACACCCGGGAGCAGGTGCTGGGCCGCCGGGCCTTTCTGGAATCCGGCTGCTATGCGCCGATCTCTGAGACGTTGAATCAAACGGCTGCCCAGCTGGGCGCCTCCGGCCCCATCCTGGATGTGGGCTGCGGCGAGGGCTATTACTCCGCCCGGCTGGCGGCTTTTCTGAATACCGAACTGACGGGCCTGGATATCTCCAAGGAGGCCGTACGCTGTGCTGCCGCCAGGTACAAGGGACCCCAGTGGCTCTGCGGCACCGCCGCCCATCTGCCGGTGGCGGACGGAAGCGCCGGCGTCGTCACCAGTCTCTTTGCACTGACCATGGCGGACGAATTTAAGCGGGTCCTGCGCCCCGATGGCCTGTTCTTCCAGGTCCTGGCGGCGGAGGATCACCTGCTGGGCCTGAAGTCCATCATCTACCCCGAGCTGAAGTACAAGGAAAAGGACACGGTGCCGGAGGTTCCCGGCTTCCAGCTGGTGAAATCCGTGCCCATCCGCTTCACCTTTACCGTGGAGGGTGAGCAGGTGCAGAACCTGCTGGGCATGACGCCCCATGTTTTCCGCATCACCAGGGAGGGTGCGGCAAGGCTGGCAGCCACGGAAAAGCTGACGGATACCGCAAGCTGTGTGCTGAATGTGTATCAACCCCATTGGGAGAATTGCCATGCTTGACAAATTGAAGGCGGTGGAGAACCGCTTTGAGGAACTTTGCTTCAAATCCGAACAGCCGGATTTCTATAACGACCCGAAAAAGGCCGCCAAGCTCCTGCGGGAGCGCAACGACCTGGAGCCCATCATCGAGGCCTACCGGGCCTACCGCCAGGCGGAGGCCGATATGGCCGACGCTGAGGAACTGATGTCCGATCCCGAAATGAAGGAGCTGTGCCAGGAAACTTATGCCGAGGCCAAGGCGGAAAAGGAAGAACTGTTCGAAAAGCTCCAGATCCTGCTGCTGCCGAAAGATCCCAACGACTACAAGAGCGTCATCGTGGAGATCCGCGGCGGCGTGGGCGGCGAGGAAAGCGCCCTCTTTGCCCACAGCCTGTTCCGCATGTATTCCATGTACGCGGCGAAAATGGGCTGGAGCGTGGAGCTTCTGAACTACAATGAAACGGAGCTGGGCGGCGTCAAGGAAGCGGACTTCGTCATCAATGGCCGGGGGGCCTACTCCCGCCTGAAGTATGAATCCGGCGTCCACCGGGTCCAGCGGGTGCCGGAAACGGAATCCGGCGGCCGGGTCCACACCTCCACGGCTACCGTGGCAGTCCTCCCGGAAATGGAGGAAGTGGATGTCCAGATCAACCCCGCCGATATCGAGATGCAGGTCTACCGGGCCAGCGGCGCCGGTGGCCAGCACGTCAATAAGACCTCCTCCGCCGTCCGGCTGATCCACAGGCCCAGCGGCATCGTGGTGGCCTGCCAGGAGGAGCGCAGCCAGCTGCAGAACCGTGAAAAGTGCATGCGGATGCTGGCAAGCAAGCTCTACGAGATCGAGCAGACCCGCATCCAGTCGGAGAACGACGGCCTGCGCCGCAGCCAGGTGGGCACCGGCATGCGCAACGAGCGCATCCGTACCTACAATTTTCCCCAGGGCCGGGTCACCGACCACCGCATCGGCCTGACGCTGTACAGGATCGACGCCATCATGGACGGCGACATTGAGGAAATTATCAACGCCCTGGCCACTGCCGACCAGGCGGAAAAGCTGAAGAATTCGAAATGATCCTGTAGGGCGGGGTCATGACCCCGCCGACCGCCTGCAATATTTTGAGATGCTGGATTGAGGTATTATGGAACGAAATGATGAACGATTCCCTAAACGAAAACATCCGCGCCTGCGGTATTATGACTATACCCAACCCGGATCCTACTTCGTTACCATCTGTACCACAGAGAAAAAGTGTATTTTTGGCGAACCGGAATTGCTGAATCAATACGGTTGGCTGGCCCAGCAGGGGCTTGCGGAAATTGAGAAGCACGCGCAGGGGGTACGGGTGGATAAGTATGTGGTCATGCCCAATCATGTTCATGCAATCATTGTACTGGGGGAATCGGCAACGGACTTATCTGTTGTGATTGGACAATACAAGAGCGCCGTGACGAGAAAAATCCGCAGGATAAAAAGTGGCATGGCAATCTGGCAGACCTCCTTTCACGATCACGTGATCAGAAGCGAGGAGGCTTATCAGCGGATATGGGAATATATCGATACAAATCCGATACGCTGGAAAGATGACTGCTTTTACGTGGAGTAATTTTCGTTATCTGAACTGAGCAATAATAAGAACCTGGTCGGCGGGGTCATGACCCCGCCCTACAGGAGACTTTGAGGTATACATATGGAATTCTTAACCAACTCCCCCGCTGAAACCGAGGCGGTGGGCGCGGCCCTGGGCCGTGTGCTGAATCCCGGCACCATCCTGGCCTACCGGGGCGATCTGGGCGCGGGCAAGACTGCCTTCACCCGGGGCCTGGCCCGCGGCCTGGGCTGCGATGACATGGTCACCAGCCCCACCTACACCATCGTCAACGAATACACCTCCGGGCAGCTGCCCCTGTTCCACTTCGATATGTACCGGCTGCGCTCCGCCGACGACCTGTTCGACATCGGCTGGGACGATTATCTGGACCGAAACGGCGTGTGTGCCGTGGAGTGGAGCGAGAACGTAGAGGAGGCCATGGAGGACGCCATTTACATTACAATTGAGAAGCTGGGCGACGACGCCCGGCGCATCACCATTGAAGGAGGGGAAAACCTTGCTGATCTTAGCCTTTGAAACCTCCGCCAAGGCCGCGTCCGTGGCCCTGATGGACGAGAATAAACTCCTGGGCGAGGGCTACCAGAACACCGGCCTGACCCACAGCCAGACTCTGATGGTCATGGCGGAGGATGTCCTGAAGCAGTGCGGCAAGACCGCACAGGATGTCACCGCAGTGGCCGTTGCCGAAGGCCCCGGCTCCTTCACCGGCGTGCGCATCGGCGTGGCCGCCGCCAAGGGCTTTGCCTGGGGACGGGAGATCCCCTGCTTCGGCATCTCCACCCTGGAGGCCATGGCAGAGTCCCTGGGCATTTACGAGGGCTACGTCTGCGCCTGCATGGACGCCCGCCGCAGCCAGGTCTACAACGCTCTGTTTTATGTGGAAAAGGGCGTGGTGTCCCGTTACAGCGAGGACCGGGCCATTTCTCTGGCCGAATTGGGCGAAGAGCTGGAACACCTGGACGGCCCTATCTTCCTGGTGGGCGACGGCGCAGACCTGACCTACAAGACCCTGGGCGGGAAGATCGACGAACTGATCCTGCCCCCGGAGCACCGCGTTCACCAGCGGGCCGTGGGCGTTGCCATCCTGGCCGCCCGGCAGGCAGCGGAAGGCGCAGCCCCCAGCGGCGGCGCCCTGACCCCCAACTACCTGAGATTGTCCCAGGCCGAGCGGGAAAAGCTGGAGCGAATGAAGAAGTAAAAGAAAACACCCGCCATCGGCGGGTGTTTTTTCTGTCAAATCAGCGGTTTATGACCTTCACCTGGAAGCCTTCCAGCACGTCCAGCACCTTCTCGTGCAGAGATTTGTCGAAGGAATCGGTGCAGGCGGCGTCGGCGATGATGGTGGCTTCGGGGTACTTGCTCTGGAGGACGACGGCGTTGGAAACCACGCAGATGTTGCTGACCAGGCCCACCAGCTCGATCTCATCGGCAGATTCCGGCAGCACAGCGGAGGTGGCGGGATCGGTCACGTCCATGCCGAAAACCAGCTTGTCGATGGCCTTGGCGTTCACCTCTGCCAGGGCGTTGGCGGTGTCGCCGTAGACCTCCCAGCCGGGGGTTCCCTTGACGCAGTGGACCACGGGCAGATTCCGGCCCTCACGGGTGTTCAGATAGTTCTCAAAATGGGTGTCCCGGGTGAACAGCACCCATCCTTCGCCGTAGGCGCGGACCTTGGCGGCGATGGCGGCGTCCAGCTTCTCTGCCCCGGGGAAGCCCAGCGCGCCGTCCACGAAATCGTTCTGATAGTCGATCACAAACAAATAGCGGTTCATTTGTATACCTCCCGTTGTTTTTTCGTATTTTTACCATAGCAAACCCGCCGGAAAATGTCAAGGAACCATTGCAAGGTAGCCTGATTTTTGCTAAAATAGAATTTAATGAAGATCATGAAAGACGGGTGGTGAGAATATGTACGCCAAAGACGATTATATTGCGGTTTTCGATTCCGGCGTGGGTGGCATCAGTGTGCTGCGGCAGCTGCGCAAGCTGATGCCGGATGAAAAATTCATCTATTTCGGCGACACCGCCAACGCCCCCTACGGCTCCCGGCCTACCTCGGAAGTCCGGACCCTGACCCTGGCGGCGGCGCAGATGCTGCGGGAAAAATATCCCGTCAAGGCGCTGGTGGTGGCCTGCAATACCGCCACTGCTGCGGCCATTGAGACGCTGCGGGTGGCCTATCCGGATTTCATCGTCATCGGCATCGAGCCTGCCCTGAAGCTGGCGGCGGATCACTTTCCCGGCGGCCGCATCGGCGTCATGGCCACCCAGGTGACGCTGCGGGAGGAAAAATTCGACCACCTGCTCCACCGCTTCGACCGGGAATGCACCGTGGCGAAGATCCCTGCCCCCGGACTGGTGGAACTGATCGAGGGCGGAAAAGGCGACAGCCCGGAATGTGAGGTGTTCCTGCGGGAGCTGCTGGGGCCCTACGCAGGCCGGCTGGATGCCCTGGTTCTGGGCTGCACCCATTACCCCTTCGTCCAGCGCACCATCGCCAAAGTCCTGGGGCCGGAAACCATCCTGCTCCACGGCGGCGCCGGCACCGCCCGGGAGACGAAGCGCCGCCTGGAAAAGGCCGGCCTGCTGCGCACCGGACAGGGGGAAGTGATCCTGCTGGAGAGCCAGGGCAACCCTGCAAAATTGGAACTGGCCCGGCGGCTGCTGGGCTGAGCGGAGGATTTATGAGCTACGAAAGCCTGATTTTTGATATCGACGGAACCCTGTGGGATTCCCGCGCCCTGGTTGCCGCGGGCTACAACATCCAGCTCCGGGCCGAGGGCCTTGACCACCTGTGTACCGACGCGGAGGCCCTGCGGCCCCTCTTCGGCAAGGTGATGACGGAGATCGGCGACGCCCTGTTCGCTTCCATCCCCGTGCCGGAGCGTTACCAGCTGATGGACCGCTGCATGGCCACGGAGAACCGCTACCTTTTCGAAAATGAATGCAGGATCGGTTATCCCAACGTAAAGGAAACCATGGAAGCCCTGGCGAAAAATCACCGGCTCTTCATCGTCAGCAACAGCCAGTGCGGCTATCCGGAGCTGTGCATGGAAAAGCTGGGCATCGCCCATCTGATCACCGGCCACCTGTGCTTCGGCGACACCGGCACCTGCAAGGGCGAGACCATCAAGACCCTGATGGCGCGCCACGGTGTGGAAAACGCCTGCTACATCGGCGACACCCAGGGCGACTATGAAGCCGCCGTGATTGCCGGGATCCCCTTCGTCTGGTGCACCTACGGCTTCGGCGTGCCCGATGGGTACGGGATCAAGGTGGACAGCTTCGCGGAATTGAAGGACGTACTCTAAACTGCAATTTGAAATAAAACCAGAAAGGAAGTCATCATTATGATCATTTGTCCATGGAAGGATATCATGCGCTACGCCCCCGTTCTTGAGGGTCTGGAGGAGGCCGTGGAGGCCGTCAACGCCCTGACCTCCTACGAGGCCAAGACCTATCCCCTGTCCGGCGGCAACCGTTTCTTTGTGGCTGTGGGCACCACCAAGGCCCCCGATGTGGCCGAGGCACACCGCGATTACCTGGATATCCAGTACATCGTCAAGGGCAAGGAAGTCATGGGCTGGGCCGACCTGGCTGACTGTGCGCCTGCCGGTGAATTCAACACCGAGAAGGATGTGGGCAAGTACACCGGCAATTTTGAGTATATCACCATCCCCGAGGGCATCTGCTATGTTGCCTTCCCCGAGGACGCCCATATGCCCGGCCGCCACCTGGATGTACCCAACGACTTTGTGAAGGTCGTCGTCAAGCTGAAGGTATGATCCGTTTTGACGCCGAGTGCCTGGTCTGCCAGCTGCGGCGGCAGGTGGAGGTGGCCCGGGGCTATGGTGACGATGAGCGGGCCATGGCATTTGCCAAGGACCTGATGAACCTGTATCTGACAGGGCCTGCCGATGTACCGTCTCCCTGGTTCGTGCCCTATATCGACGATCTGCTGCACAAGCACTACGACCTGCCGGCCGACCGGTTCCGGGAGGAAAAGGAGCTGTCCAACCGCTTTGTTCTGGAGCGCCTCGACCGGATCCGGGCAAAAGTGACGGCGGCGGAAGATCCCCTGTACGCGGGACTGCAGATGGCGATCCTGGGCAATTACATCGATTTTTCCGCCCTCCAGGGGGAGGTCAGCTTCGATCAGCTGGACCAGATGCTGGATCGCGCCGCCACGTTCCACCCTGACCGGGACACCTTCGACCGGCTGTGCCGGGAGCTGGAAAACGCCAGGAAGCTGCTCTACCTGACGGATAACGCCGGTGAGATCGGCTTCGACCGGGTCTTTGCCGAGGAGATCCGGAAGCGGTATCCCCATCTGGAGATCACCTTCTGCGTCCGGGGCGGCCTGACCATGAACGACGCCACCCGGGCCGATGCGGAAGCCGTGGGTATCCCCTTCCCGGTCATCGACAACGGCAGCCGGGTGGCGGGCACCCAGCTTGACCAGCTGGGGGAGGAAGCCAAGCGGGCCATGGACGGGGCCGATGTGATCATATCCAAGGGCCAGGGCAACGCCGAGACGCTGCTCGGCTGCGGATATAATATCTACTACGCCTTCCTGGTCAAGTGTTCCCGGTTCCAGAGCACCTTCCATAAGCCCAAATTCACCCCTATGCTGGTGGCAGAAAGAGCATAAAATCACCCCGTTGGAGATTTTCTCCAACGGGGTTGTCTCATTTGGCTTTGCGCAGCAGCGCAGCGGCGTTCAGCGCCAGTGTCACGGCGATCAGCACGGTGGCGCAGAGCACCACGGCGTTGATGGTGTCCATGACGGCGGACAGGTCGCCGATATCCACCCGGTACATGACCTCCCGCAGCTGAAAATACAGCGACAGCACGCAGGCCGTCAGGCTGGTGCAGCAGAAGATCTCCCGCCGCCGGGGAACTGCCAGACAGATCAGGGGCAGTGCCCAGGCCGTCAGACCCAGGATAATGCTGGCAAGACTGTGAAACATACTGGTCATATCAGGTATTCCTTTCTTCAAACAGAACGATGGCGTTGAACAAAACGGTGACGCCCACCAGAATGGAGGCGCACAGGCAGATGCCGCCGATGATGTCCCGGAGGACGTGGAAACGCTCCAGTTCCACCAGCCGCCGGATCAGCCGCAGCTGCACCCAGAGGCTCGCGGCGCACAGAGCCAGGCTTCCGCCGCAGAACAGCGCTTTCTGCCGCCGGATGGTCAGGTAAATCAGCGGCGTTGCCCAGGCCCCCAGCCCCAGGATCAGGCTCAGCAGAAAATGCATTATTCTGCCTCCGCCGCTTCATCCGGCTGGTAGGGCTCCAGGATCTGCGCTGCCTGCCAGGCCGTCCAGTTCCAGCCCCGCAGGTCGTCATACTGGTACAGGCGGTACGCTGCCAGCTCTTCCCGGGCCTCCTGGGCGACGTCCGGGTCTCTGTCCCGGGTCAGCGCTTCCAGATAAGGCACCGCGCCGGAGGACAGCCGGGACAGGTATTCCACATCCACCGTCTCCAGCTGCCCGCTCTGGTAAGCCCGGACGTTGTAGCGGGCCACCTGGGCGTCCACATCCGCCCAGAACAGCCCGGCGCACAGCACCAGCGCCACCATCACAGATACCTTCATATAGGGCAGCTTCGCCCGGAACAGCCACACGCAGACCGCGATGGTGGTGATGGCCAGCCAAAGCATGAATACCTCCGTCATGACCCTTGCCCGGGTCAGGCCGTAGGAGCCGATATACATGAACATCTTGGCGCTGGCGGCGGCCACCAGGAACGCTGTGATGGCGCCCAGGAACAGGCACACGAGCCGGGTGGACAGGGGCGTTTTGTCCTCCTTTTTCACCAGTCCCACGCCCAGGGCGATGAGCGCCAGATTGATGGCACACAGCTCGCTCATTTCGAAGAAGCCCCGGCGGGCGTATTCGGCCAGGGTGAAGTCCTCCGGCAGGATGCCGGAGAAGCCGCCCACGAAATAGGCCAGCTGGCTGAACAGATACACCAGGTACACCGCCGCTGCGGCGAAGAGGATGGTATTCACCGTCAGGGGGTGGACGCCCCTGACAGGCTTGGGGGCCGTTTCGGCTTTGGTCTCGTGGTGCAGGGCCACGCCCCGGGTATAGAGCAGGATGCCCAGGAAGCTGCCCAGGATGGCGGTGGTCAGGGCTTCCTCCAGATCCCATTCCGGCAGCAGATCCAGCAGGCCCTCAAAAGCCGCATCGGCGGACATCAGCAGGGGGATCATCATGGCCAGCACGGGGACGGCCACCAGCAGGCCGATGCCCACGGCGCCGGTATTCCGGCCCAGCGTGCCTGCGGAGCGAAACGCTGCCCGGATGCCCCGGCCGGCTTCCCCCAGGCGTCCAACGCCCAGGCCGAAGGTGGCGCGGGGGGAGTCCAGCAGGCTCAGAACGCCGCCGGGCTTCCACCGGTTCTGGCCGGCGGCGATGGCGAAGCTCAGGGCGGGCATGGCCATCAGCAGCAGGATCATCAAAAATTTCATGCCGCCGTCGTCGCTTTTGATGAAGCCCGCGGCGACGAAAGCGCACAGGATCAGCAGCGCGGCCTCATACCGGCCGAAGCGGTGTCCCCGGCGGATGAGATAAAAGGCGGTGCCTCCCATCAGTGCCAGCTGTGCCGCCGCAAAGACCAGACCGGGACCGGGATAGAACAGGCAGTTGCAAAGCAGCATGGAAAAAACCAGTGTCCAGAGGCCGAAAAGCAGCTCGCCCTTCCCGGTGGGGAAAGTCACCGGCGGCTTTTTGGGGGGAAAGGCATAAGGCACAGACTGGGGAATGTTCGACTGTTCCATAAATGTTCCTCCTTTGGATGGAAAATGTAAATTGTAGTTTATTGTTCCGATATGGTACACCAATGTAGGGGACGGGTTCCCCGTCCCGTGAACCTTCCGATTACGAATTCAAATGTCAATTCGCCAGGTTTTACCGCCGGGACGGGTGACCCGTCCCCTACAATTGAAAACGTTAAGTGTACGACAAACTACAATTTGCAGATGTAACGATACCGGGCGGGTGGGCAGTTACGACCAGTACCGCACCGGGTAAGCATTGCCTGCGGCGGCTCGCGCTTACCGCTTCCAGGGATCGTCGTCCTCCACGAATTCCAGAATATCGCCGGGCTGGCATTTCAGCTCCCGGCAGATGGCGTCCAGGGTGGTCATGCGGATGGCCTTGGCCTTGCCGGTCTTCAGGATGGACAGGTTGGCGGGGGTGATGCCGATGCGCTGGCTCAGCTCCAGGGAAGTCATCTTCCGCTTGGCCAGCATCATGTCAAGATTTACGATAATTGCCATTTGCCACCTCAAACCGTCAGGTCGTTCTCTTCCCGGATCTCCACGGCGGCGGCCATGACTTCGCCCAGGACGCTGAGGATCAGGGCCAGGAAGAACATGATGATCACCATAAAAATCAGGGGCTGATAGAAGAAGGAAGCGGGCAGGCAGATGGCGGACACGGCCATGCAGTACCAGCGCACCCGGCGGATGGCGGTGACGTTGCGGCGGATGAAGATGTCCCGGCGCAGGATGTTGCGCAGCAGCACATCCAGATTCCACAGAGCCGGAAAAACCGCCAGGGCGCAGCCGTAGAAGCCGATAAGGATGGCATATTTTGCGCTCTGCTGGGTCAGGGGGCGGATATTTGCGTACCAGTCCAGCATGGGCGGCAGGGCAAACAGCAGCACCACCATCACCAGCGCCAGCAGGCGGTTGACGAAAAGGGTGGTCTTGGTTACGAAAAGATTCATGGGTGATTCCTCCTTGTTTGCCTTATTGTATCTCCAAAATTATCGAAAGTCAATAATAACTTATTAAATTTCGCTTAACATTTGCGGATTTGTGAAGCGGTGTTTCAAAATGTTTCACACAACTTCATACTTTTTTAATGAAATCCCACTTTTTTAATTCATAAATTCCGGGTAATATGTAATCAAACGATTCAATTATTTCTTTTTCATTTTCCTCTCCTCTTTATCTTGTTGCAGAATCCGCGGGTTTACAGGCCCCGCGGATTTTGCATTTTCCGCAAAAGGAATAACCCGCCGCCTTCCGGCCATACTAACCGGGAGGTGACGGGTTTTGTTTTTTTCGGGTATGCGTACATTGCTGCTGTATCTGCTGCTGCTGGCGGTGATCCGGCTGCTGGGCAAGCGGCAGATCGGCCAGATGGAGCCGTCGGAATTCGTGGTGACCATGCTGGTGGCCAATCTGGCCTCCATCCCCATGGAGGAGCCGGAGATCCCGCTCCAGGCGGGGGTGGTGCCCATGCTGACGGTGCTGGGGGCGGAGCTGCTGCTGTCCAAACTCAGCATGCGCAGCGTTCCCATCCGGCGGCTGCTGTGCGGAAAGCCGGTGATCCTTATTGAAAACGGCCGCATCCTCCAGGACAATCTCCGCCGCACCCGGGTGACCATCGATGAACTGATGGGGCACCTGCGGGAAAAGGATGTGCTGAACATCATGTCCGTCCAGTACGCCATTCTGGAGACCAACGGGAATCTCTCAGTCTTCCCCTATCCCGCCGAACTGCCCGCCAGCGCCAGGGATGCGGGGATCGTGCCACGGAAACAGCATCTGCCGGTGACCATCATCGAGGACGGGGTGCTGCTCCACGAGAATCTGAAAAAATCCGGAAAGGATCAGGCCTGGGTCCGCCGGGTGCTGGGAGAACACCGTGCAAGTCTGTCGGGCACCTGGCTGCTGATGGTGGATCAGAGCGGCCGGGTGACCTGGCTGGGAAAGGATCCCCAATGAGTGGACACAAACCCCAAGGGAGAGGCAGGGTGGACTGTTCGACAAGCTGCAATTTGCCCTATTCCGTATTTGCACCTTTGGACAGCTCCAGAATGGCTTCTGCCAGCACTTCCGCGGCGGTGAGGGCTTCGGGGTGGGTGTTCCCTGCGGCGCCCACCTCCACCAGCAGGGCGCCGGGGGAGAGATCCTGGTTGAACCGTGACGACCGGAGGTTTACATAACGGCAAATCCCCGGGGCCAGCCGCTCCAGCTGCACGTGAAGCTTCAGTCCCAGCGCCAGATTATCCTGCCACCCGGGAACCGGGCGGGCGCTGGTGCCCGTGGCCACCACCAGCATCAGCTGGGCGGATTTCTCCCCGTTTACCGTGGCGGAGGTGGTCATCTGGTTGTTGTTGTCCCCGGAGGCATCCCGGTGGAGATCCAGCACCAGCCGGATGGTGGGATATTGTTCCAGATATTCCTGGATGCTTTCCCGGGAACTGTTGTAGGAGGTATTGTAGGACGGATAGTCATGAAGCTGCCGGTCGTGGATCACACCCACGCCCCCCGCTTCGAGAAGTTCCGCCACCCGGCTGCCGATGGATACCATGTTGTAATCCTCTGACAGGGTGCGGAAGGCGGAGCTCTCTGCGTAATCCTCCCCGGGCGAGGGGGTGTAGCTCTCCGTGGCGTGGGAGTGGTAGATCAGCACCGTGGGGCCGTCTCCGGTCAGATCCCACTGCAGGGGCTTCTCCAGCAGATCACCCGGGTCCGCGGTGATATTGGTTCCATAGAGCTCCACCCCGTCGGCGTCTGCGGCGGAGAACACGGGGACAGCTGCCGCAGGCTCGGTGGCGGCTGCGGTTTCCGCCGGCTGTGTCGGGGAAGGGATAGCCCCGGCGAACAGTGTCGAATCCCCCGAAGAATCAGAAAACCGGACGATACGTCCGGTTTCTAAATATATCAGCAGGGATGCGATATTCGGTTGAGACAGAAACTGGGCCGCCGGCAGGAAAAATCCTCCCGCCCACAGCCGCAGGACAAAGGCGCACAGGATCACCGCCGCCCCGATCCGCAGGCTCCATTTGTCGTGGTCCATTGTCTTTCCCTCCCTGCCTGATTGATAGATTTCGAATTGTGGTTTATCGCTTCGTTTCGGAATCCTATCAATTCCTAACGATACGATACACTACAATTTACACACCTTGTCGAATGATCGCGGAATCATCGATTTTCTGTAGGCTTTTTCCACTTGGGGCGGCTGCGCAGGGTGACGCGCAGATTCTGGAAAAATTCCGTCATCAGTTCCCCGGCTTCCTCCTCCCGGATTCCCCGCTCCACTTTGGGGTGGTGGTTGAAGTCCATGGAGAAGATGTCGCACACGGAGCCGCAGGCGCCGCATTTGCTGTCGGAGGCGCCGAAAACCACCCGGGGGATCCGGGCGTTGACGATGGCACCTGCGCACATGGGGCAGGGCTCCAGCGTCACATACAGGGTGCATTCCCACAGCCGCCAGCCCCCCAGATTGCGGCAGGCGTCGTTGATGGCCTCCACCTCCGCGTGGCTCAGGGCGTTTCGCACCTGTTCCCGGCGGTTTCTGCCCCGGCCCACGATCTGTCCCCTGCGCACGATGACGCAGCCTACGGGAACCTCGCCCTCGGCTGCCGACTGCCGCGCCAGTGCCAGGGCCTCGTCCATAAATTTCAGATCTTCCATCGGATCCCCTCCTTTTGGGGATATCATACCCCATTGGAGGAGGTTAGTCAAATTGTAGTTTATCGTTCCGATATGGTACACCAATGTAGGAGACGGGTTCCCCGTCCCGTGAACCTTCCGATTACGAATTCGCCGATACAAATGTCAATTCGCCAGGTTTTACCGCCGGAACGGGTGACCCGTCCCCTACAATTGAAAACGTTAAGTGTACGACAAACTACAATCTGAATCATTGTTCAATCAACAGCGCTGCCATCAGAACCGCCAGTTCTTCTCTGGAAAAGGGCCGCTCCGGGCGGTCTGCCAGACGGCGGTCGGCGGTGGTGACCCGGCTGAGGATCATGGCGGTCAGGGCGTCGGCCTCCACCGGGGCGGCTGCCCTGCCCGTCAGCAGGAAGTCTGTGCTGACACCCAGCTCCCGGGCCAGGGCCACCAGCAGCTGGACGGAAGGCTCCCGCCGTCCCTGCTCGTACATGCCCATGGCGCTGGGGCTGACCCCCAGCCGGGCGGCAAGCTCCGCCTGGCTCAGTCCGGCTTCCCGCCGCAGTGCCGCGATCCGTGGGCCTAACATGCTGATCCTCTCCTTCTGTCCGTTTGTGATGGGACAAGCATACCACGGCAGATGTGAAAAAATGGGAGAAAACTGGCCGTTACACAGTTCGACGGACTCTGTTCAGAACGTGTAGTATACTTTTTCCATGGAAGTTATCCCCAGAAGGATCGAGAAAATGCACTTCGATTCGACAAAAACCAAGGAAGAAGGATGAAATATGATGCGTGACATTGAATCAACCCTCTATGCGGATGAACAGGCTGCGGCTCCCGGGGATCACTGCCCGGTGTGCGGCGGGGAGCGGTATCTGCCCGGTCTGCGGTGCCTTCGCTGCGAAGGAGGGGTGGTATGACCCTGTCGGAACTGAGCGCGTGCTATGAAGCGGCGGCGGTGCCCCTGCGCGCCCGGCTCAGCCAGCTTCGCTACGCCCTGGCGGCTGCCGAAGACCCGGAGGAGATCTGGCACCTGAAGCGGCGCATCGCGGAACTGACGCCCATGCTGACCCAGATGAACGAGCTGGCGGAGCTGACCGCTCACTATTACGACAGGGGGTATTACCGCAGTGAAAAATACACCTTATAAGGGCTACAAGGGAATCCGGATGCCCAAGGACGTTCAGATCCAGCGGGTGCGGCGGGTCATCGAGGAGGAGCTGACACCCTGCCAGCGGGAGGTGCTCATCGCCTATTACATCCAGAACCTGAACATGGCCCAGATCGCCCGGGAGCGGGGCGTCCACATCAGCACCGTTTCCCGGACGCTCCACCGGGCAGAGGCCAAGCTGCGGCGGTACCTGAAGTATTGAGGGATGTTCAAATTGTAGTTTATTGTTCCGATATGGTACACCAATGTAGGGGACGGGTTCCCCGTCCCGTGAACCTTCCGATTACGAATTCGCCGATACAAATGTCAATTCGCCAGGTTTTACCGCCGGGACGGGCGACCCGTCCCCTACAATTGAAAACGTTAAGTGTACG
>JAFTVM010000087.1 GCA_017465745.1 Oscillospiraceae bacterium | reverse complement strand
GGGAGCCTGCAGCGTCAGCATCTCGACGCCTTCTGCCAGGGCGCCCTCCACTTCCTCGGGCAGGGCGGTCATATCCACCTGACGGCGGCGGTAGACGCAGCTGACCTTCTCCGCGCCCAGACGGACGGCGGAGCGGCAGACATCCATGGCAACGTTGCCGCCGCCGATGATGACCACCTTCTTGCCGGTGAAGTCGGGCATTTCGCCGTCACCGATGCGGCCCAGCATTTCCACGGCGGACATGACGTTTTTGCTGTCCTCGCCGGGCATGCCGGTCTTCTTGTCGGTCTGGGCGCCGATGGCCATGTAAATGGCGTCATACTGCTCGCGGATCTCCTCGAAGGAGATATCCACGTCTTCGTCGAAGGCGGCGTCGGTGCCCACGTTGACGCCGGTGTGGACGGTGATACCCACGGAGAGGATGTTCTCGATCTCCTTGTCGATCTTCTCACGGGGGAAGCGGTAGGCGGGGATGCCGTAGCGGAGCATGCCGCCCAGCTTCTTGTGGCGCTCGTAAACGGTGACGTCGTGGCCCATCAGGGTCAGATAGTAGGCGGCAGACAGGCCGCCGGGGCCGCCGCCGATGACAGCGACCTTCTTGCCGGTCTTGGGGGCGCAGGGAGGATTGGGCACGTGGCCTGCGTTGTTGACGGCGTACTTCTTCAGGCCGCGGATGTTCATGGGATCGTCCATCATGGTGCGGCGGCACCGGGCCTCGCAGGGATGCTCGCAGATATAGGCGCAGGCGATGGGCCAGGGATTGTCCTTGCGGATCAGCTTGACGGCATCCTTCAGGCGGCCGGCAGCGATGAGGGCGATGTAGCCGGGGATATCCACGCCGGCGGGACACAGGGCCACGCAGGGAACGGGATTCTGCAGGGAACCCAGGCAGTGCTTGTTTTCGATGTGGGAGATGTAGTCGTCCCGGAAGCCCTCCAGACCGTCCAGCACCAGCCGGGCGGCGTTGGTGCCGATGGCGCAGTCGGTGGAATCGACGATGGATCTGGCCGTGGTTTCGATGTCGCTGAGGGTATAGATGGTGGCTTCACCATCGAGGACCTGGCGCAGAAGGTTTGCCAGCTGGCCGAGGCCGATGCGGCAGGGGGTGCATTTGCCGCAGGACTGGGCATGGCACAGGTTCAGGAAATTCAGGGCCATGTCCACGGGACACAGACCGGGAGGGGATGCGGCAATGCGGCGTTCCATATTGCCGTACAGATTATCCACCACCGCCTGAGCCTGGCTGGGGGTACGGATCAACAATCTGCTCATGATGTGTTCACTCCATTCATATCATTTGACGAAATTGTCTTATGGATTGCGTTTATCGATAAGTCGATAGTAATAATCTACCACATTCCGGACAGGATAGCAAGGAAATTGTGCAAAAAGTATAAAAGTATCGAGTTAGCAAAAACTAACCTTAGGCAGGATGACCTGACGTGCCCGCAAAAAAATCCCCGGCTCTTTCGAGCCGGGGATCGTTGCGTATTCAGCGGTTTCTGTCAGCC
Organism: Oscillospiraceae bacterium; assembly: GCA_017465745.1. Taxonomy (GTDB): domain Bacteria; phylum Bacillota; class Clostridia; order Oscillospirales; family Oscillospiraceae; genus Faecousia. The sequence continues at coordinate 22 of JAFTVM010000087.1, read as the reverse complement.
ATTAACCCTTAATAGCAGCCTG
>JAFTVM010000041.1 GCA_017465745.1 Oscillospiraceae bacterium | reverse complement strand
TTCTCCCGAGGATCCCCGTCTGACCGAGCGCTTCGAGTTCTTCATCTGCCGCAGCGAGATGGGCAACGCCTACTCCGAGCTGAACGATCCCATGGATCAGCGCGACCGCTTCCAGAAGCAGGTTGAGCAGCGTGAGCGCGGTGACGACGAGACCGAGATGATGGACGAGGATTTCCTGACCGCCATGGAATACGGCATGCCCCCCACGGGCGGCATGGGCATCGGCATCGACCGCGCCGTCATGCTGTTCACCGGCGCCGACACCATCCGCGAGGTCATCCTGTTCCCCACAATGAAGCCCACCAACGAGGGCTAAAGCGAAAAACGCTGGAGCCGCAACGGGTTTTCAAACCGCACAGTTACTCCGAATTACATCTTTACATCAAACGTACATCAATCGATGCAAAGACGAACGGGGAAAAGGACAGTGCTCAATACAATCACAACAGTGGCATCAGCCGATTGGCTGATGCCACTGTTTTTTATTATCCGAATTGTTGCGTTTCAGGCGAAAGCATGTCATAATAAAATTAAATTGATTGCAATTTGGAAGGAGCGTGCAGTTATGACGAAAACATTTGCTGAAAGGAAAACGATTCGGAAATTCCATCTTCCCGCAATTCTGGCAGGCGCGATCTGCCTGGCTTGTTTGCTGGTGCTGACAGCTGTTTATCAGGTGCAGTACAGCCGGGAGGAGAAGCTCCAGATGGAGTATATTGCCCGGACCATTGAGTCGGAGACCTACGAGACATTGCTGCTGCAGATGGACAAGACCAGTGTTCTTCAGGCGTATCTGATCGAAACCGGTGGAAGTATGGATACCTTCGAACCCATTGCGGAAGAGCTTCTTCAAGGGAATCCTGCCATTCAGAATGTGCTGTTTGCCCCGGACGGGATTGTTACCAAGGCATTTCCTGCCGAGGGGAACGAGGCCACCATCGGTCTGGATCTGAACAGCAACGGTCAGGGTAACTGGGAAGCACAGGCGGCGATCCGCACCGGAGAACTGTTCCTTGCCGGTCCCTTTGAGCTGGTGGAGGGCGGCATGGGTATCTGCGGCCGGCTGCCTGTTTACCTGGAGGGAGAATACTGGGGTCTGGTTTCCGTGACCCTGAGCTACCCTGCGGTATTTGTGGATCATCCCATCCATCATGTGGGTGACCAGGGCTTTGCCTGCCGGGTGTGGCGTATCAATCCGGATACCAATCAGAAGCAGGTGATCCTGGAAACAGAAAAGCCTATCACCGACGATATGGCGACAACGCAGTATAAGCTCCAGTTTTTCAATGCTGACTGGAACATCGAGCTAGCATCCCTGACATCCTGGTACCAGCGCCCCATCCTGTGGGTCATGGTGGTTGCCAGCCTGCTGGTCAGCCTGCTGGTTGCCTTCGGTGTGGAGTCGGATCAGGTGATCCGCAGAATGCGGGCAGAGGAGGCTGCTATGCAGATCGAGAATCTGCGCCAGCAGCTGGAGTGGGAACAGACCAGCACCATGATCAACCAGATCAGCACCCACTTTTTCTATCATACCCTGAATGCCATCCAGGCGCTCATCGTCCTGGAGCCGGATTCCGCCTATAAGATGGCCGGTGACTTTTCCCGGTATCTGCGGTTCAATGTGGATGCCATCACGGCATCGGGGGGCGTGGTTTCTTTCAAGGAGGAGCTGCGTTCCGTACGGGCTTATGCGGAGATCAACGAACTGCAGCTGGAAGGCCGTCTGCGGATGGAATTTGATATTCCCGATGTGGATTTCCAGATGCCCGCCCTGACCCTGCAGCCCATCGTGGAAAATGCCATTCTTCACGGCATCAAGCCCAAGATGGAGGGCGGCACGGTGAAAGTGAGCCTCCACGAGGATCAGCACAACTGGTACATCACCGTGGCCGATGACGGGCAGGGCTTCGATCCCACTCAGGCGAAGAAAAAACAGTCCGTGGGTCTGGCCAATGTGCGAAAGCGCATCGAAAAATTCGAGGGAAGCTCCCTGGAAATCGTCAGCGCACCGGGCAATGGCACCACGGCGGTGCTGATCTACAAAAAAATCTGAAAAATTTTTTAGAAATCTTCAAAAATACATGAAAATCGTACGGTGGCTGTACGCACCGTGTGATACACTGGAATCAGAAAAGAGGTGGCGGGCATTGAAAACGATCCTGGTGGACGATATGCTGCTGGATATGCGGCTGTTCGAACTGAAAGTCAAGGACGTTCCCGATTTCGAGATTGTTGGTAAATTCAAAAACCCCCTGGAAGCCATTGAATACGCAAAGAACAACGTAGTTGACTTTGCAATGCTGGATATTGATATGCCCTGCATCAACGGTATCGAGCTTGCCAAGCAGCTGCGCCAGATCCGCTCGGACATCATCATCGTGTTCGCCACCGCCCATCCCAAGTTTGCGGTGGAAGCCATGAAAATGAAGGCGGATTACATCATCTTCAAGCCTTTTGACCGGGACGACATCGTGGATGTCATCCGCCGGGCAAAGCTGTTTCAGCAATGGCAAAGAAAACGCTACTACTTCCGTACCTTCGGCATGTTCGACATGCTGATTGACGGAAAGTCTGTTCGGTTTCATTCCGCCAAGGCGAAAGAGTTGATGGCCCTGTGTGTCTGGCGCAACGGAAGCCCCGTCACCATCTACGAGATCGTGGAGCGTCTGTGGGGCGAAGAGCTGGCAGACACACCGGAACGAACCGGTTACCGCCGGGCCATCAAAGAGCTGGCGGATACCCTGAAAAGCTATGACGCTGAATCGCTGTTTATCCGGGAACGGGGCAGCATCCGCATCGATATGAGCCAGTGCGAGTCTGATTATCAGTCCTTCTGGAACGGCGAAATGGATGCAGTGTGTCAGTTCCAGGGGAGCTTCATGGAGCAATATTCCTGGGCGGAAGCGGCGGTTTACAGTCTGGAGGAGAGAAAGCAAGTGATCCTCTCCCGCAATAACTGAATGTGTTTGGACATTTTTCCTTCCTGGCCGTGGCTGTTGGGGAACAGGCATGGCAAAGAAAAGGGCTGCCTGGTGCAGAGTATAGGTATCAGGCGGCTCTTTTTCTGCCCTTTTGTACATACAAATTGTATTGTGAGGATATAATATGGATTTTAATGTAATCATTATCGGCGCAGGTCCCGGCGGTATCTTCTCCGCCTACGAGCTGAGAAAGCGCAACCCGGAACTCAAGGTGGCTGTCTTCGAGGCTGGTCATGCCCTGCACAAGCGGAGCTGCCCCATCGATGGTGAGACGGTCAAATCCTGTATCGGCTGTAAGAGCTGCTCCATCATGAGCGGCTTCGGCGGCGCAGGTGCATTCTCCGACGGCAAATACAACATCACCAACGACTTCGGCGGCAACCCTGTACGAGTACATCGGTAAGGAAAAAGCCCTGGATCTGATGCGTTATGTGGATGAGATCAACATGGCCTTCGGCGGCGATGGCACGAAGCTGTACTCCACCGCTGGCTCCAAATTCAAGCGGGAGTGCCTGATGAACGACCTGCATCTGCTGGATGCTTCTGTCCGGCATCTGGGTACTGACATCAATTATGTAGTGCTGGAAAACCTCTACGCTTATCTGAAGGATAAGGTCAGCTTCTATTTCGATTCCCCCGTGGAGACCGTGGCCCGGATCGACGGCGGCTACCGGATCAGCACCCGGCTGGGTTCCTTTACCTGCGAAAAATGCGTGATTTCTGTGGGCCGCAGCGGCAGCAAGTGGATGGAGCAGGTCTGCAAGGATCTGAAGATCCCCACCAAGAGCAACCGGGTAGACCTCGGTGTCCGGGTGGAGCTGCCTGCCGATGTCTTCTCACATATCACCGATGAGCTGTATGAGTCCAAAATTGTTTACCGCACCAAGCAGTACGGCGACCGGGTTCGTACCTTCTGTATGAATCCCAAGGGGGCTGTCGTCAATGAAAACACCGACGGTATCATTACAGTCAATGGCCACAGCTACGAAGACCCTGCCAAGCAGACCCAGAACACCAACTTCGCCCTGCTGGTAGCCAAGCATTTCTCCGAGCCGTTCAAGGATTCCAACGGCTATGGCGAGTCCATTGCCCGTCTGAGCAATATGCTGGGTGGCGGTGTCATCGTCCAGCGGTTCGGCGACCTGATCCGTGGCAGACGCTCCAATCCCGTCCGCATCGAGGAAGCCTTCATCACCCCCACCCTGAAGGCTACGCCCGGCGATCTGAGCCTGGTGCTGCCTAAGCGGATTCTGGATGGCATTATTGAAATGATCTACGCCCTGGACAAGATCGCGCCCGGTACTGCCAACGACGACACTCTGCTCTACGGCGTGGAGGTCAAGTTCTACAACATGGAAGTTGCCGTGAACGAGCGTCTGGAAAGCTGTTACGACGGTCTGTACATCATCGGCGATGGCTCCGGCATTACCCATTCTCTGTCCCACGCCAGCGCCAGCGGTGTCCATGTGGCAAGAGATATTTGCAGTCGTTAACCCGTCTTTCAAAAGGCAAGCGCAGAAACATCAACTCCGCTGGAAGCACCTGCGAAATGACGGTAAAAGAAAAACAATAATAAAATGGAGTGAAAACAAATGAAAAAAGGAAGCATTTTCGAACTGGATGGAATTCCCCGTTTGGGTGAGGCGCTCCCTCTGGCATTACAGCATGTTGTCGCTATGATCGTTGGCTGCGTTACCCCTGCGATTATGGTAGCAGGCGCTGTTCCTGGCGGCATGGGCAATCAGGACAAGGTCATCCTGATCCAGGCAGCCCTGGTTGTGGCTGCGATCTCTACCTTGCTCCAGCTGTTCCCTATCGGTAGCAAGGCAAAGTTTGCCATTGGTTCCGGCCTGCCCATCATCATGGGTGTCAGCTTTGCCTATGTTCCCAGTATGCAGGGCATCGCCGAAAGCTACGGTGTGGCAGCCATCTTCGGTGCTCAGATCATCGGCGGTATCGTAGCCATCGTCATGGGTTTCCTGGTTAAGAAGATCCGTGTTCTGTTCCCACCTCTGATTACCGGCACCGTGGTCTTCACCATCGGTCTGTCCCTGTATCCCACGGCCATCAACTATATGGCAGGCGGTGTGGCCAGTGCCACCTATGGTGCCTGGCAGAACTGGGTTGTCGCCTTCTTCACCCTGGGTGTCGTCACCGTCCTGAACCACTTCGGTAAAGGTATCTGGAAGCTGGCCTCGATTCTCATCGGTATGCTGGCCGGTTATCTGTTTTCCATCCCCTTCGGTATGGTGGACTTCAGCAGCGTAGGCCAGGCCGGCATGATCCAGATCCCCAGTCTGCTGCACTTCGGTGTGGAGTTCGAAATCTCTTCCTGTGTCGCCATCGGCATCCTGTTTGCCATCAATTCCATTCAGGCCATCGGCGACTATTCTGCCACCACCATGGGCTCTATGGATCGGGAACCCAGTGACCGTGAACTGCAGAACGGCATCGTCGGCTACGGTATTACCAATGCCCTGGGTGCCCTCTTTGGCGGTTTGCCCACTGCTACTTACAGCCAGAACGTAGGCATCGTCACCACCACCAAGGTTATTAACCGTTGGGTGCTGGGTCTGGCCGCTGTGATTCTGGGCATCGCAGGTCTGCTGCCCAAGTTCTCCGCTCTGCTGACCACCATCCCCCAGTGTGTGCTGGGCGGTGCTACCGTCTCTGTCTTTGCTTCCATCGCCATGACTGGTATGAAGCTGGTGTCCACCGCTGAAATGGACTACCGCAACTCTTCCATCGTTGGTCTGGCAGCAGCACTGGGCATGGGTGTTTCCCAGGCACAGGCAGCTCTGGCAACCTTCCCCGACTGGGTGACCACCATCTTCGGTAAGTCTCCCGTGGTTCTGGCAACCATCATTGCAGTGATCCTGAACGTGATCCTGCCCAAAACTTCCAAGACCAAATAAAACACGAATGGAGTGAACCCCCATGAGCAGATTGTTGATCCGTACCCCCAGCCAGGCTCAGGCGGTGGTGGATAATCTGTACGGCAATATGGAACGCCGTATTGCCGCATCCCCTCCCGGTCTGTGTCCTGTTGACATGGCCCTGAATTTCCTGAATCTGTGCCATGCCCAGTCCTGCGGCAAGTGTACGCCCTGCCGCATCGGTCTTGGCCAGCTTTCCACCCTGCTGCGACAGGTTCTCGATGGTGAAGCAGATATGGGTACCCTCGATGTGATCCGGGATACCGCCAAAGCCATCGTCGATTCCACCGACTGCGCCATCGGCACCAATGCCGCCCAGCTGGTGCTGGACGGTCTGGAAGGCTTCAAGGATGACTACATTTCCCATATCAAGGAGAAACACTGCCTGGGTTCTCTCCAGAATCCCGTGCCCTGTGTCGCCCTGTGTCCCGCCGGCGTGGATATTCCCGGCTACATTGCGCTGGTGGCCGCAGGACGTCTGAAAGATGCGGTCAAGCTGATCCGCAAGGATAATCCCTGGCCTATCGCCTGTGCCTACATCTGTGAGCATCCCTGTGAGGCCCGTTGCCGCCGCACCATGATGGACGATCCCATGAATATCCGTGGTCTGAAGAAGTACGCCGTCAACAACGCAGGGTTTGTGCCCAATCCTCCCTGTGCGCCCAAGACCGGCAAGAAGGTTGCCGTCATCGGCGGCGGTCCCGGCGGTCTGTCCGCTGCCTACTATCTGACCCTGATGGGACACGAGGTCACTGTCTACGAGCGGCACAAGCAGCTGGGCGGTATGCTCCGCTATGGCATCCCCGCCTACCGTTTCCCCAGAGAGAAGATCGACGAGGAAATCGCCAACATTCTGTCCGTCGGCATCACCGCCCATACCGGCGTGGATGTGGGCAAGGACGTCTCTTTTGAAGAGCTCCGGGCTCAGAATGATGCCCTGTACATCGCTATTGGTGCCCAGACGGATAAGAAGACCGGCATGCCCGGTGAGGACAGCAGAAATGTCATGTCCGCGGTGGAAATGCTGGGCCGTATCGGCGACGGCGATATGCCCGACTTTACCGGCAAGAAGGTTCTGGTCATCGGCGGCGGTAACGTTGCCATGGACGTCTGCCGCTCCGCCGTCCGTCTGGGCGCGGAGAAGGTCAGCTGCGTCTACCGCCGCCGTCAGGTGGATATGACCGCCCTGCCCGAGGAAGTGGAGGGCGCCCTGGCAGAAGGCGTCGAGATGCTGACGCTGCAGGCTCCC